>JBFMDZ010000002.1:36311-47305 GCA_040753555.1 bacterium | reverse complement strand
TACGGTCTGCTAACTTCTTTTCTTTTGTCTTCCTATGCAGACCTTTTAATTTGTCCCTATCCTCATCCTTAAGAAATTTTGCCATCCTGCCTATTTATTCGGCATTTTTTACAAATTACTTAAGAGATAATTTTCTTTCTTACTTGAAATTTAATTGATTTTCAGTATAATTACAATTCACTTTTTAACCCTTTCTATGTAGGTTCCTGTCCTTGTGTCAATCCTTATAATATCGCCAACCTCAATAAATAATGGAACTTGAATATTTAACCCTGTTTCTGTAATAGCTGGTTTTGTCCCACCCGTTGCTGTATCTCCCTTAAACCCTGGCTCTGTCTCTTCTATTTTCTGCAGAACGGTTATAGGAAGCTTTACACCAACAACCCTTCCATCATACTCAAGAAAGCTTACATTTATATTTTCTGTAAGATACTTTGTATTATCCTTTAAAATGTCCTCCCCTATACTTGCCTGTTCGTATGTCTCATTGTCCATAAAACAATATTCATCGCCATCCCTATAAAGATATTGCTTTTGCTTTTCATAAACCTCAACATGGGTAAATTTTTGCTCTGGTCTAAATGTATACTCTGTTGTAGCATCTGTATTCCAGGATTTAAGCTTTACCCTGACAAATGCAGGTCCCTTTCCTGGCTTTATATGGGCAAAATCAACGACAGTGCATATTGAATTATTAAATTCAATGTTCTTTCCAACCCTCAAATCAGCTGCTGATATCATTTTCTTCCTCCTTATAAACATTATATGTTTCTTTATCAAATAGAACAAACCTTACCTCTTCTATCCCCTTATTTTCCTTTAAAAAATCAGAAACTGCCTTAATAGCAACAGGTGCGGCTAATTCCTTTGGATAGCCATATGCACCTGTAGATATAGATGGAAATGCAATTGTCTTTAAATTGTTTTCCAAAGCAAGTTTTAGGCTTTCTTGATAACAGCTCCTTAAAAGGCTTTCTTCTCTATTTTTTCCACCCCTCCAAATTGGACCTACGGTATGAATAACAAACCTTGCCTTTAGGTTTCCACCACTTGTAATAACAACCTTTCCTGTCTCAAGATGTCCTATCTTTTTTATAATTTCTCTGCATTCCTCAAGGATTTTTCCTCCACCCCTTCTATGGATTGCTCCATCTACACCGCCTCCACCCAAAAGGAAAGAATTTGCCGCATTAACAATTGCATCTGTATCTTGTTCTGTTATATCACCAAGTATAATCTTAATCATTTCTTAATCAAAAAATTCAATGTTTTCTCTATCCTCAAATCCTCCCTGATTGATTTAGAAGATAGTGCATCCTCTATTGCATCAGGAGAAAAATTTTTTTTAACCCAATCCTCATATTCATCATCAGAAACATTGATGTTTTCAGTATCTGCTATTTTTTGTAATATCAAGAGGGTCTTTACCTTTTTTTCTGCCTCATCTTTTAGCCCTTTATGAAACTCCTCCTTTGTTTTATTCTCTAGCGAGAGAAACCTTTCAAATGACACATTCTTTCTTTCAAGGTTATAAAGCAATGTCTGAAACATCTCTTTATGCTCATCTATTACCAGGCTCTCTGGTACATCAAATTGTGTTCTTTTAAGAAGCTCGTCAATCATTTGGGTTTTAAGGCTCTCCCTTTCCTTTTCCTCCTCTATCTTTGTAAGATTATCCTTTATCCTTATTTTTAATTCCTTTAAATTTTTAAAATCCCCTACCTTTTTTGCAAAATCATCATCACGCTTTGGTAAAATCCTTTCCTTTACATTCAATACATTTACTTTAAACTTTACCTTTTTTCCTGCAAGTGTTTCATCATTTGTATTTTCTGGCATCTCTACCTCAAATTCCTTTTCATCTCCCTTGCAAAGACCAATAAGTTCATCTTCAAGTTTCTCTGGAAAGGAGGATTCGCCTATTTCTATATAAAGCCCAGGGTGTTCTATGGGCTTTCCAGATACCGGATAAGAAACAAGGTCAACAACAGCTATGTTTCCCTTTTTTACTCTACCCTCTTTCTCCTTTAACTCTGCCCTTTCTTTTCTAAAAATATCCAGGTGTTTTTCTATCTCTTTATCATCTATCTTTATCTTTTTAGGGCTAATCTTAATCTCATTATAATTTGGAAGAGAAAAGACTGGCACAACCTCCATCATTATCTTAAATGAAAGGGGGCTTTCCATTTTAAAATTAACATCAGCAACCCAGGGGCCTGTTAAAGGCTTTATCTTCTCCTTATTCAGGGTCTCCTTTGCTGTTTTTTCAATAAGCGCTTCTATAGCCCTATCTTGTGCCTCCTTTAAAAACCTTGCTTCAAGGATAGCCCTTGGAACCTTTCCCTTCCTAAATCCCGATGTCCTTGCATATTTTTCCATTCCATCATAAGCATCCTTAAGGCTTTCTTTAACAACACCCCATTCTATGCTTATCTTAAATTCTACCCTAGAGCCTTTTAGCTCTTTCTTTTCAATTTCCATAGCTTAATTATACTTAAATCAACATTGTTTTTCAAGTATTTGCATTAAATCCAAGATAAAAATTGAAAATTAAGCTTTGTTTTGATATAATATTATTGATGAAGATAGGTATAGAAAAAAGAAATGATATTTCCTCTAAAATAGAGGGATATATAAAAAAGAGGGCAAAGAAGCTTGAAAAATATCTAAAAGAAGATGCGGTTATGAAAATTGTTATCTCACATCAAAAGGGAAATTTTTTGATAGAGACCACCATAAATGATTACGGAAATATCCTTCATTCTAAAGCCTCTCTTCCAGATATAGAGCTTTCAATAGATGAAAGCCTTAAAAAGATAGAAACACAGATAAAGAAACTTAAAGAAAAGATAGCCAATCATAAAAAGGTCCATCTACCCGAAGCATTTCAGGAAAAAAAGGAAGAACAGGCTCCTGTTGTAAAGACAAGAAGGATAGAGCCAGCCATATTATTCATTGAAGAAGCAATAAACGAACTTATCTCCCAAGAAAACCCATTTTTTGTCTTTAAAAACAAAGAGACAAACATCAAAAGCATTATCTACAAGACAAAAAATGGTGCTTACCAAATCCTTGAGTTCTAAAATCAAGGTCTTACAATTTTTAAGCACATCTGATATAGGAGGAACAGAAAAGATGGTCTTATCCCTAATAAAGGGGATGGATAAAAATGTTTTTCAAAATGATGTTTGTTTTCTCTCTCCCAAGGGACAAATGGGAGATTTGTTTGAAAAAGAGACAAATGTATTCTACCTAGGCTATGGAAAAATAACTATATTTAAGATAATCAAAAGCCTTTTTTGGCTTTTGGTGAGTAATAAATATGACATTATCCATATATACGGCTTTCGGGCAAATATATTGGGAAGGATAATAGGAAGAATTGCAGGTTGTCCAAGGATTGTGTCGGGATTAAGAAGCACTTCCATTATAGATAGCCAGAATAAATTTTATACCATAATTGCTATGTTTCTTGATAAATTAACATTTTCTCTGATTAAGCTTTGTATATCAAACTCTAGAAAAGCCTGTGATTTTCTTATCAAAAACGGCTATCCTCCTTATAAATTTAGGGTGGTTTATAATGGAATAGACGAATCTTGTCTTAATTTTACCCCAGACACCTCTTTAAAAGAGGGGTTTAAAGATAGAACAATCATAACCTGTGTGGCAAATCTAAGTATATGGAAGGGCCATAAAACATTAATAAATGCCTTAAGGGCTATAAAGAATAAGTTTGATTTTAAATGCCTTCTTGCTGGGAATGGACCTTTAAAGGAAGAACTTATTGGTCTTGTAAATAAACTTGGATTGGCTGATAATATAATTTTTCTAGGAAGAAAAGAGATGGTGGGAGGCTTATTGTCCATTTCAGATATATTTGTTCTTCCATCCATTGTAGAAGGGCTTCCTGTCTCTATTATGGAGGCTTGCTTGGCACATCTTCCGATTATTGCTACCAATGTTGGTGGAATTTCTGAGCTTGTTATAGATAAAGAGACAGGCATTCTTGTTCCTTCTTCTGATGTTAATGGATTAGCAAAAGCAATTGAGGAGCTTTTGATTGATAAGGAAAAAAGAAAAAAAATGGGAGAAGGGGGTTATAATAGAATAAAAAATGAATTCTCCCTTGAAAAGATGGTGAGGGAAACAGAGAATGTCTATCTTGATTTAATAAAATAAAATCAAGAGGTTTTTTATTTTAATGAATTTACAATAATGATGCCGACAAAGGCGGAAATGGCAAGAATTTCTTTGTATCTTCTTTGTGTTTTTTCCTCTTTTACTACCCTTTCTTTCTCTTCTTGTGTTTCCCTTAATTCTTTCTGTGTTTTTTCTTTTTCTTGTTTTTCACGGGCTAACATATCTTCTCTTGTGCTTAATCTATCTTCTGTCTTTGAAAGCCTTTTGGCAAGCTCATCTATCCTTCCTCGCAAGGAATCTGCCTCGCCCTTCAAACCACCAAATGAAGCCTCAAGCCTTTTTCTTTCTTCTTCGCACTCCTTTAATACTTCTTCATCAATAGGTTTTATTTCTTCTTTTAACCTCTCCATCTCTTCCTTTAGCCTTGCAATCTCTGCATTTTTCCTTTCAAGCTCTTCCTTAAGCTCTTTTTCAAAGTCTTCTGCCTTCTTTATAAAAACCTTTCCATCCTTTACTCCGATTGCAAGCCTCTCTCCGGGGTATATCCAATGTGGGTCTGTAAATTTATTGTATTCTTCAAAGCCGGGCCATTCATAGCATTTCCCTATATATTTTCCAGCTAAATCCCAAAGGGTATCACCCTTTTTAATTATAACAATCTCATATTCCCCCTCCTTAAGCTCATGTTGGCTAATCTTGGCACATACCAAAAGGGGTATTATAACCAAAAGAGAAATAAGTTTCTTCATCTTTCTAAAAGCTCATTGATAACGAAAGATAATGATTATCCACACGCTCAATCAAATCCTTTGTGGAATAGGCATAATCAAGCCTCCATTTATCATGGGCAAGACCTACGCCCCCTCCGATATTTCCATTATTAAAACCAAGCCTAAATAATAGAATATCAAATGCCTTATATTCGCCTCCAAGTGCCCAACCAAGCTTGTTTTTATCTTTATTATCCTTCTTGTTATATAAATCAAGGCTTACAAGGAGAGGAAAGGGCTCTTCTTCAAAAAAAGACTTTCTTCTAAAACCAGAGGAATAGGCACTACCAAAACCATCGTTTCTCAAACCCTTCCAGAATAATACCGGGCTTAATCTTATTGCCACACCACCGGTAATTGTTGGGTCAACCTTTTCGCCTTGGATCTTCGCCCCAAGGTTTCTTATTGCCAAACCAAGGCTTAAATCCTCCTTAATCTCTGGGCTATAAAGAAGACCCATATCAAAGCCAAACCCAGAATCAGAATCCCTTTCGTTTGTATAATGGAGAATTTTTAAGCTTGCCCCTAAACCTACGCCTCCATTTACCTTCTTGGCATAGGACATACCATAAACAGACTCGCCTACCTTGTCTCCCCATTGATTATCTGCCTTGGCAAGATTACCCCCTTGGTTTAAATAGGAAAACCCTGTGTTCTTCCAAACCAAGCCAACATACTGATAGGTAAGCTCATTAAGCTTCTGGGAATACATATACATCTCTTCCCTATCCTCTATCCTAAGGAGCCCTGCTGGGTTATAATAAAGGCAGGATGCATCATTTGATATTGCTGTAAATGCACCTCCCATCCCAAGAGACCTTGCTCCTACACCCTCAAACTTGTTGAATTCGGCAAAGCTAAACCCTGCCATCAACATCCCTAAAACAAAAATTTTTGTCTTCATCTTCTTTTCCTCCTTTTCTTAAAATCGTCATAAAATCCCATTTTTACACCCTCAGTCTCATTACCTTTGGGTCAATTAAGACCTTTTCATTTTCCAAATCAAGCTTAATCCTGTATTTTTGCATTGTTCCTGTGCCAATTATCATTTCATCATCTAATTTAGAAACAACAATTACATCATCACGGATAACACAGCCATTAATGGCAATAGAAAGGGGCATGCATTTCTTTGCCTCAATAACACCCTCTCCATCAGCCATTTTTAAATATAAAGGTTGAGGAAGATTAATAAGCGTTGAAATCCTTTCTGCTATATCTTCTCTCATCAGGGTTTCTGATGAACCTGTGTCAAAGAGACAGGTAACCTCGCCCTTTCCTTTATCTCCCTCTACCTTAAGATGCTCAACAATTAATCCCATTTTATGCCGCTATCCTTGCCTCTAAGGCAGAGATTCTTTCTTTTAATTGCTCAATCTCCTCTGTCCTATCCTTCATCTCCCTTAACAACCTCAATTCATTATCTATCCTTTTTAGCTCAGCCACCATAATATCACCTTGTCCTCTTATCTCTGCATCCTGTCTCCTTATCTCTGCCAAAAGCTCATTTTTAACCAGGTCTATCTTCTCATCTAATCTTGCCATGTCAGAGTCTATTTTCTCATCCAAGCGTTTTATCTCAGAGCGAACAATCCCTATCTCTCTATAGATTGCCTTTATCTCTGGAGCTACAATGTCCTGAAACGCCTTCTTAAAATCGTCATAAAATCCCATCTTTACCTCACAATGGCAATTACCCCTGTCTTGATTATGGATTCACCATCTACTGCCTTTACCTTAATCTGGAAGACATAGAGACCTGGCTTTAGGTAAGAGCCGCCATCGGTCTTTCCAAACCAACTAATCTTCTCCCTTGTTCCTCCCTGCCTTCTTGTCTCATTAGCCACAACAGAAACCAAATCCCCCACTGTATCATAAACCTTAATGGTTACATCCGCTGGCCTTCCCAAGTCAAAGGCAAAGTAAGTTTCTCCATCCTCCTTTGGATTGTATGGATTGAACTTAACCTTAAAGTCTCCCAACAATGTGCTTGGTGAAATATCAGAAAGGCTTGGTGCATTGCTTGGGGCAAGGACATAGGTGGAAAGATGGGTAATTGAAACAGACACACAATTTCTTACTGTATCAACATTTCCACCGAGCTTAACCCATCCCTTCCTGGCTTCATCGTAGTAAAAGATGGCAAGCTGGTCTTCAGGTATATCGGTTCCATCAACTTTGCCTGGGGTCTCATCTATATCAGAGTATCCAATGGTAAGGGTGGAAAGCTTGCCTAAATTCATACTTGGCAGAATCTCCCATCCGGTAAATGGAAGCGACCGATCAAGGGAAACAGAAATCTGCTTAACCGTAAATGTTGCATTGCTCACCGCACCTGCTGGAAGCTCTATGCTACAACCAAATGCCCTGCTTCCAATATCTGTATATCCAACCGTTCCACTTGCCACAATATAGGTGGTCCTTGTCTCAGGCAGCCTACGGTAGATAATTTTATCTTGGGCTATTGCCGATTCATTTAATCCCATATCCCAGAATTTAACCTGAACCTGCTTTTCTCCATCAAGATCAGGCTGATAAAGAACCCAGTTATCCCTATAAGACTGAACCCTCTCAGGTTGAACATTCGCACCAAATGGGTCTTTTTGTTCGCTCTCAAAATTAGCAATTACTACATATAAAGCAGAGATATCTGCATCTAGGTGAGAAAGGGTAACGGTTGCCTTATCTGCATATCTAGCCCCTTCATTAATGGTTACCCCTGGATCAGGAGCTAATGTATCCAATCTAATATCATCATCCCCTAAAACCTCATTTCCTGCATCATCAACAAACTGAACATAGATCTCCTTCTGTCCATCAATATTGCTAACAACAAAGGTAGTTGTAGTTTCCATAACATTTGTGGAAGAATAAGGGAATGGCCTCTTTTCTGCCTTTGTAAAGTCGTTTTGGGTATTTACCTTATATCCACTTGCTCCTTTGGCTTTAAGCACTACGCTAACTTGATAAGCAGGAAGTAGATTTTCACAGACATAAGAAACATAGGTATCTGTTGATTTTAAAGGCGTAGCCAGACTTACTATCCCTGAAAGGCTGTTATAGGATAAACCAAAGTATGTATATATAATAGTATATGTTCCTGGCAAAGCAATATTCTTTAACTCCACCTTTCCTGTCTTGACATCATATTTTCCACCCGGATAAAGGTTTGTACCGCTAGTAGCTGTCTCACTATAAACACCTTCAATATTAAGAATAGAGGCATACTTTGTAAAGAAGGTTGACTGGGTTAAATAATATGTCTCAATTGCCTTTGTTACCTTGTAAAATCCATCATAAACATATCTTACCGTGACTGTCCCGGAGGTTGAAGTGGTCAAATATATCTTTCCTTCCTTGGCATTATAGCTAGAATATAAATTTGTTCCTATCGCTTGTGTTCCTAACCATACACCCTCTACATAAAGGATATTTTTCTCTACCTGTATTACAGAGGTGGCAAGAGAAAGATAAGGGGTAGTTTGGGTCTCTACATCTGTATAGTAGTTTCTGTCTTTATTTTCTTCTCCCTTTTCACTCTCCCAAATTCCCCTTACCCACAAAACAGGTGTATTTGGTAATGTTAAGGTTATGCTCCCTGGTGTGCCTGTAACCTTCTTATACTCCATTGCTAATGTCCTCATCGAAAAGCTATATGCCCCATCATTTATCAAAACAGATATGTTTTCCGGGCCTTTTGTATCCAGCCAGATTGCATCTTGTGCTGTACCAATCTTTCCTGCTGCATCTTTAAACTCAATAGTTACAGTGGCATATTTCTCTACCGGGCTACTATCCGTTCCCAATGTCCAATCTAATTGCCCGGCAAAGTTCTGCCAGGCTGTCCAATTACCATTATTGCCTAAATTATCAGAAACCTTAAATTCATTAACCCCAATATTATCCTCCCCTGAGATAACTAGCTTAACCGACCTTAAATTTGTTGTTCCAGCATTATTGTTTATGATAAGTGAGCCTAAAGGCAAAATGTCGTCAATAACGCTTATGCTGTAATCATCGCTCCTTGTTCCATTACCTGATGTATCCTCTGCCTCAATCCAATATGTAATGCTACCTGTCTTATTGTAAGGAATTGGAATAATGCCAGAGGCTGTATTTCCTACTATCTTCATAGGATCACCACTTGCTTGCACCTGCATTCCTTTTGTAAGGTCATTATAGTATAGCCTTGCCTCTTTGACAGCTACATTATCATCAACAGTAGCGGTAAGAGTCACGGAAGATTGGCTATTGCCAACTGCGGTATTACCTGGCTGGACATTAGTAATTGTTGGGTTTGTTACATCCTTTACAGTTATCTCAATAGATGCAATATTCCAGCTTCTATTTCCTTGTGTATCTGTAACATAAAGGGTAACTTGATAAATCCCTGGTTGAGAGTAGGTATAAGTAACAGTAGCTTGTGTGGTATCAGTAAAGTTGTTATCTCCAAAATTCCAGCTATATGTCCCAATCCCTGTATTATCGGTTGAATTGCTTCCATCAAGGATAATTTGTGTATCTTCATCAACTACTCTGTCACCACCCACAATACCTGCGGTTGGTTTATCAGAATCCCTTATCACAACATTAACAGTAAATGTCCCTTCATACCCCAAAACATCTTTAACGCTTAAAATAACCACATATGTTCCAACATTGTGATAAATATGCTCCATCTTCTTTGCATCACCATAACTGCCATCACCAAAGTTCCACGCATAGATTAGATTATCCAATCCCAATGTAGTGGTTATTATGTCAAAGGAGGCACTTGCATCAAAGCTAATTTTCTCATGCTGTATCCCAGGGTTTGGATTTACTGTGAATGATACAACAGGACTTGTTGTATCAAGGTAGATGAAATCAGATGCCTGGATAGATTCATTCCCTGCCTCATCTTTGAACTTAACTAAAACTGTCTTCTTTCCATCACCTGAAGTTAAAGTAATATTTGGATTTACGGTATAGGCTGTCCAAACATTACCTCCGGTAATATCCCCACTTATATACATTTGCTTTGCCGTATCGTCTGCTGAAAGGGTTAATGTTACGGCAGTAGATTTTGTATACTTGTTGCCATTGATAACTTGACCCTGAATTGCAATCTTTACATCGGTAGGAGCAATTGTATCAAGGATAATGGAGTCACAGGCAAGGTAGTCATTGCCAATCTGGTCGATAAACTTGACATAGACGGTTCGATAACCCTCGTCTTGACCACCCTTTAGCTCCCAAGAAATATCGGTAGTTGTAGTGGCTGATAAGGCTATTGTTTTCACGGGTGCTGGGAAGCTATCGTCATTGGAAATCATTGCGGTAATTATCTTTGTTCCTGCCTCTTCACAGATTAAGGTTAAGGAAACCATGGTACAAGTGGCAAATTTGGCATCTTTTGTCCCACCAAAGTCTATGGTTATTGTTCCAGAAGGCCCTGTTGTATCTAAGGTGATTGTTCCAGAAATTGCATCAGATATATTCCCTGCCCTATCCCTTAATCTTAGATAAACTGTCTTTTCTCCCTCACCAGAGGTTAATGTCCAAAGCTTTGGTGTAGCAAACACCTGCCAGTTCCAATCTGATGGATTTCCAGTAATTTGGGTATTGGAAATAACCATCTGGGAAACACCACTGGTTGTATCGGTTGCGGTTAGAGAAAGAAGTACATTTATATCCTCTGTATAATTAGCCCCACCATTTATAAGAATACTTCCCGTAGGAGAGCCTTTGTCTAAGGTTATGGTATCTGAGATAGCGGTTGAGGTATTTCCTGCCTCATCCTTGAATCTAGCATAGACAGTCTTTATGCCATCAGTGGTTGGGGTGTCTAATGTCCAGGTCTTTGTTGTGGCATAGGTTTCCCAGGTTGCTCCGGTAAAGGTTAAAGAATTGCTTATCTGCATCTCTTGGACTGTGTTGTCGGCTGAGAGGAATAGGGTTACATTCTCTGTATTTGTGTAGTTTGCTCCCTCATTTATGGTTATCTGCATATTGGTGGGAGCTGATGTATCTAAGATAATGTTGTCTGATGTAATGTAGGTGTTTCCTGCATTGTCTCTTATTTGATAGTAGACAATCTTT
>JBFMDZ010000002.1:32279-36211 GCA_040753555.1 bacterium | reverse complement strand
GTTCCATCTCCCTGGGAGAGTGTCCAGGTCTTGGTTAGGGTTTGATCTTCCCAAGCTGACCAGGATTCGGCATTGTCATTGGAGAACCTTATCTTATCTATTCCATTTGTATCATTGGCAGTTAGGGCTAAGGTTACTGTGTTTATGGTGGTGTATTTTGTTGGTTCATCAGAGGTTCCTGTAATTTCTATACTTCCAGTTGGTGGGGTGGTGTCTAGGGTGATGGTGTCTTGGAAGCCACCTGAGATGTTTCCTGCATTGTCCTTGAATCTAACAGAGACTGTCTTTACACCATCGCCTGTGGTGAGAAGCCAAGCCTTTGTGGTGGCTATTGCTTCCCAGTTATTGCTAAAGGTTGTTCCATTAACTACCTCCATCTGGGAGACACCAGAGAGTGAATCAGTTCCTGTGATGGTGAGTAAGACAGAGGTTGTTAATGTATAGGTGGCATTGTCATTGATTGAGATTGTTCCTTGAGGTTCTGTTTTGTCTAAGGTTATTGTATCAGAAACAGCAGTTGATGTATTTCCTGCCTCATCCTTGAATCTGGCATAGACAGTCTTTATGCCATCAGTAGCTGGGGTGTCTAGTGTCCAAGCCTTTGTTGTGGTATAGGTTTCCCAATTGCCGGTTGAGAAGTCAGAATTGTTGCTTATCCACATTTCGTCTATTGGAGAAGTAGCAATTTCATCTGCCCAAAGGGTCAAAGTAACATTTTCGGTGTTAGTATAGACAGCACCCTCATTGATAACTATAGATGCACCTGTAGCACCTTCTGTATCAAGAATAATACTATCTGATGTAATGTAGGTGTTTCCTGCATTGTCTCTTATTTGATAGTAGACAATCTTTGTTCCATCTCCCTGGGAGAGTGTCCAGGTCTTGGTTAGGGTTTGATCTTCCCAAGCTGACCAGGATTCGGCATTGTCATTGGAGAACCTTATCTTATCTATTCCATTTGTATCATTGGCAGTTAGGGTTAAGGTTACTGTGTTTATGGTGGTGTATTTTGTTGGTTCATCGGATGTTCCTGTAATTTCTATGGTTCCTGTAGGTGGGGTTGTGTCTAGGATTATGGTGTCTGAGGTTGTTCCACCGATGTTTCCTTGGGAATCCTTAAATCTTACCGAGACAGTGGCTATTCCATCAGTTTGGGATAATAAGGTAAATGCTCTCAGGGAGCTATATTTCTCCCAATTTCCAGCAAATGTGCCGGTTCCTTCCATTAGGTCCATATAAATATTGTTTGGTGTGTCAAGGTTGTCGGATACTTGGATGCTTAAGGTAACATTATTCCTTGAGGTGGTATAGGTATCGTTGTTGTTTATCGTGATTGTGCCAGTGGGAGCAGTGATGTCGGAAACCTTACAACCATTAGAAACATTGGAATTGTCTGAGATATTGCCACAAGGGTCAATTGCCTGGACGACATAGTAGTAGATTGTGCCTTGAGCTTCCGTACCTATGGTTGTATCAGTCCAGGTAAATGGTGTTGTGCCAGTGCCGGTATTTGTTCCCACCCTTGATGAGGCAGAAACCTCAAAGTTGCTAATGGTTCCCCGATAGATATTGTAAGTAAGCGAGCCTTGGGCAAAGTACTTATCGGTTGGGGCTGTGGCGGTTAGGGTAATCGTTAAGGTTCCTTGATTTGCTGTGGCAACCAGGTCGGTTATCGCAGAGGGTGGGGTTGTATCAGTTGCGATGATTACATTGGATGAGGTAAGGCTAGTTCTGTTTGCAAGCAAAGAAGCATCATAGCCAAAAATTCCATAGGCATAGCTCTTTCCTATCTCTACTGTTGTATCTGTGTAATAGCCTGTATAGGTGCAGGTTGAGAATGTGGTTGTCCCAGGAGGAAAGCCAATAATATCAGAGAGATTAAAATCAACTTTAGCAAGAAAACATTCCTCATTTATCTCATCAAGGACAAGGGATGAATCCTTCTCCTTACGATAAAGCTTAAAGTAAGAGTTATCCTTGATTCTGTCTAAAGCAGAGGTAATGCCATCGGTAGTAACAGTTTCTACCCACACAAGTTTAACAGTAGAAAGAGAGCCGACATTTGCTGATAGGTCATTGATGTCAGGAGGAGGGGTAATATCAGGGGTATCTACCCAAACCACATTTCCCATCGGCGATTCATTGCCTGATGTATCTACCGCGGTAACTGTATAATAGAACCTCTGCTTTTCGGGTGGTTTCTTATCATAAACCGCGGTTTCTGAGCCACGGATATTTCTGTAGTCAAGATAGACCTTTGTCTGAGTGCCAGGGAGTGGCGTTGTCCAAACCACCTTCCATTGAGAAGTGGATGTCTCATAATAATAGTAAGAGGTGGCGTCAAAGTAGTTTGTCCCTGTCCCCTGATAATATGTACTTTTTCCATCAGGAGCAATTATAGTAGTAAAGCTACCCCAAACACCATTAACCTCATATACCGGGTCATAAATAAAGGTTGTCTCGGTTTTCCCTGGACCCGGGCTTCTTTCTTCTGCCCCTGGATAACCATCCCTTAATAGCCATACGGGATTAAGCCATGTAATATTTGCTGTATGGCGATAGATGCGATAACGGTCTACCCCTATATCATCATTAGGCACGCCATTACTATCCCACTTTAATAGGACATTGTTATACTGGTTATCAACCGATGCTTCCAGCCAGGTAATCGCCTGGGGTGGAGTTGTATCACTCAAAATTCCTCCACCACCTGGGTCTAGAACATTTCCTGCCTTGTCATAGACAAAGGAAATAAGCCAGCATCCACCTGCTGCCTTTGCATTTTGATTGTTCCATTGCATCGTCCAGGTTCCCGCATAGTTATAAGGAGAGGCAAAGGGATAAACAATTGATTCTCCGCATTTTATGTAATCCGATGAGTATTTGCTCATAAGATCAGCCTCTGAGGTAAATGGATAGCCGTTTGTTGGGCTGCCTGTTGGCATTGTCTTTCCTGCATAGATGTAATAGACAACAACCCTATCTGGACAGGAGGCAAATGGGCCAGGGGTATCTGCGGCAACACCCCAGATTGGCATCATACCCCTCTGCCAGGTTGTACCAAATATAGGTGCCTCAAAGTCATCCCAGGTAGCTGGGTCGGATGGGTCAACAGAACCCGGGGTTGATTGAGAACCAAATGGCCTTAAGGCTTGGGGTTTGGTAAGATCCATATAAAGTGTTCCTGTTCCTGGTGCTGGGTTTGGTGTTGCTGTTCCATAATTGAGCGATTTATCTATAACAACAACATATAAGGTATAGGTTGCCTCGTAAACATTGGAGGGCATATTTACAGTGGTGGTAATGGTTTCCTCGGTCTGAGTAAGTGTTCCGCTTCCTAATATCCAGGTGGCAAAGGTAGTTGTTCCATAGCCAAGGCCAATGGTATAGCTTGCTGGATTATTGTCTGTATAGGTAAAGATAACCGTCAAAGATGTTGCCGTGGAAACCCAGGTCTGCGTGCCAGATGGGCTGATTATTCCAACATTTGGTCCTGTGCTGTCAACAATAATTGAATTTGGTTGGGTAAATGTTCCTGTTGGGTCAGAGAGGTCTTGAATTACAACCCAGACAGTATAGCTTCCATCTGGAACATTGGTATAGGTTAGGGTTGAATAAAGAATCTGATAGGTTGGTGAGCCGATAATTGAGAATGTTGTTGATGTAATGGGTTGTGATGTATTTGTTCCAATCATTACGGTGGCGGTTTGGGGATTTGCTTCAGTGTAAGAGTAAGTAATGCAGACAGTAGCTGTTGCAGGAGTGTATTTTGGATTTTCTTGCGTTGGGTCGGTAATAGTTCCAATTGGCTCGGTTGTATCAACGATTACCCAGCCGATTGCTGTGCTTGTTCCTTTATTTCCTGCCTTGTCGGTTAAGGTTCCCCAGAGGGTGTATGTGCCATCGGGAAGGGTATTATATGTAATGGTTGC
>JBFMDZ010000002.1:19740-32179 GCA_040753555.1 bacterium | reverse complement strand
ATGTAAATTCTGTTGTAAAGGCCGATGAGAGAATTGTATCCGTTCCTATGGTTATGGTAAATGTAGCAGGATTTGGCTCTGTAAATGAGAATTTTACTGCTATTGTTCCATTTTGCTTTGTATAGGTCATTGTTGCAAGGCTATCGTTTATGTTTGCATCGGTTATTGTTGCAATTGGTGGTGTATTGTCAATGACAACCCAGCCAATTACTGTATGTGTTCCTTCCAAGCCTACTTTGTCGGTTAGGGTTCCCCAAAGGGTGTAGGTTCCATCGGGAAGGTTGCTGTAAGATAGGTCTATTGTTCCTGTTCCTGTTCCGGTTGGCGTATATGTTCCCTGGGAGCAGGAAATGTTTGTAATTGTTCTTGAAGCAAGGATTGTATCCGTTCCAATGCTTACTGTAAAGGTTTGTGGGTTTCCTTCGGTAAAGGAGAAGGCAACATTTATTGTGGTTGTGCTTGTGGTATAGGTTGTTGTTCCAAAGGTATCCAATGTGTTTGCATCGGTTATTTCAACGATTGGCTTTGTGTTGTCAACAATCACTGAGCCAGTTCCTGTGGCGGTTCCGGTTGGGTCGGAGAGGTCTTGGATGACCACCCAGATCGTGTAGGTGCCGTCAGGTGCATTGGTATAGGTTAGGGTTGCGTAGTTGTTTTCGCTATAGGTTGGAAAGCCAATCATAGAGAATGTGGTTGAAGTAATGGGTTGTTCTGTGTTTGTTCCAATATAGATGGTTGCTGTTTGGGGATTAAGCTCTGTGTAGGAATAATTTATGCAGACAGTGCCATTGGTAAGGGTGTAGACAGGGTTTGCAGTGGTTGGGCTATTGATTTCAACCTTTGGCTCGGTTGTATCAACGATTACCCAGCCGATTGCTGTGCTTGTTCCTTTATTTCCTGCCTTGTCGGTTAAGGTTCCCCAGAGGGTGTATGTGCCATCGGGAAGGGTATTATATGTAATGGTTGCTATACCTGTCCCTTCTGTTCCTGTAATAAATGTAAATTCTGTTGTAAAGGCCGATGAGAGAATTGTATCCGTTCCTATGGTTATGGTAAATGTAGCAGGATTTGGCTCTGTAAATGAGAATTTTACTGCTATTGTTCCATTTTGCTTTGTATAGGTAAGTGTTGCAAAGCCATCATTGATATTGGCATCGGTTATGGTTGCTTGGGGTGGGGTGCTGTCATAGATAACGGTAATGGTTGCACCGGGGAGGCTACAATTAGCAATATGGGTTGCTTGGTCATAGGCATAGGCCTGGAGGGTATAGGTTCCATCAGAGGCTGGTGCATTGGGCCAGGTGGCATTCCAATCTGTGCCAGATGTTTGTGTTCCATCGGTGTAAGCGTAGATGTTGTTTACCCCCCCTCCATTATCCTCCCTCCACACAACCCGATCGCCAAAGATGGCGGGGTTGTATTGGTTTTGAGTGCTTTGGGATGCAAAGCGTCCTATGCCGGTAGTAAGGTCGTAAGCGTAGATCTTGTTTGCCTCCCTCCACACAACCCGATCGCCAAAGATGGCAGGTTCTAATTGGCTTTGAGTGCTTTGTGATGCAAAGCGTCCTATGCCAGTAGTAAGGTCGTAAAGGTAGATGTTGTATGGACCCATTCCTGTTGTATCCTCCATCCACACAACCCGGTCGCCAAAGATGGCTGGTTCGTATTGGCTTTGAGTGCTTTGGGATGCAAAGCGTCCTATGCCAGTAGTAAGGTCGTAAAGGTAGATGGCATCATTCTCCATCCACACAACCCGATCGCCAAAGATGGCAGGTTCGTATTGGCTTTGAGTGCTTTGGGATGCAAAGCGTCCTATGCCAGTAGTAAGGTCGTAAGCGTAGATCTTGTTTGCCTCCCTCCACACAACCCGATCGCCAAAGATGGCAGGTTCGTATTGGCTTTGAGTGCTTTGGGATGCAAAGCGTCCTATGCCAGTAGTAAGGTCAAAGAGGTAGATGTTGTTCACCCCTCCATTATTCTCCCTCCAGACAACCCGGTCGCCAAAGATGGCGGGTCCGGATTGGCTTTGAGTGCTTTGGGATGCAAAGCGTCCTATGCCGGTAGTAAGGTCGTAAAGGTAGATGTTGTTTTGGCCTGTTGCTGGATTATTCTCATACCAGACAACCCGATCGCCAAAGATGGCGGGTTCCCCTTGGTCTTGAGTGCTTACAGAACCCCATTTTCCTGTGCCTAATATGGATTCTAAACCTGGGTTTAACACCCTAAAGGTAATTGAGCCTAATGAAACATCATTTGCGGTTCCAATTATATTTAATGGAAATGAGGCGCTGCTAAAGAAGCTACCGGCTAAGGGTGAGGTAATTTGTGTGCTTGGCTTGGTTGAGTCTTTGATATAGGTTATTGTATCGGTTGCCTGGTTTCCGGCTAAGTCTTCGGCTACGGCATCTATCTTATAGGTTATTCCATCAATGGATGAGGGGATATTATAGCGATTGAACCATAAGGGAAGTAAGGCAGTGGTAGAGGTTGCATTAAAGACATCATTTACATAGACGCTTATAGTGGCGATGCCTGTATTATCGGTAGCGGTTCCTTTTAGGTATAGCTGGCCGGTTAAAGTTCCCGTGATTGTTCCCCAGAGATAGTCTGCGATTGGCTCAAAGATTGCAATGTTTGGCGGCGTGTTGTCAATGTAGATGCTCTCTGGGTCAGAGGTTGATGTTGCATTGCCTGCCAGGTCTGTTAGGGTTCCATAAATGGTGTATGTTCCAGAATTTGCATTTGTCCAATAGACTGTAGTTTGTCCTGTTTGGTTTGTTCCTCCTGTTAGGGCTGTTATTGTTGTTGATGTTGCGCTTGTTGCTCCTGCGGCTATAACAAGCTCTAATGTATTTGGATAGGTTTCTGTGTAGGTGTAGTAGATTGTTATAGAGTCTGTTCCCTTCCTGTAGATAATTGCATCAGAGCCAGAATAGACCTCTAAGGTTGGGGTGGTGGTGTCAATGATTAAGGAATCTGTTTGGCTGGCTATTCCTTTATTGTCTGCTAGGTCAGTAAGGGTTCCGTAGATGGTATAGGTTCCTTCAAGGGCATTTGTCCAGCTTAAGGTTACAGAGCCAGGGAGATCTGTTCCACCCGTAGTTAGGGTTATGGCTGTTTGTGTGGCTTCGGTTGTTCCTGAGGCAATTACTAAAGTTAATGTTTGAGGATACAGTTCAGTATAGGTGTAATAAATAGTAAGGCTATCGCTTCCTTGTTTGTAGGCAATGTTTGTTGTAGTTGGGGTGGCGATACCAAGGATGGGATCTATGTTGTCAATGATTAGAGAATCATTTGATGTGCAGGTTCCGAATTGGCCTGTTCCATCTTCCATTACTACTTTGATTGTATAAGTGCCATCGTTAAGGTTTTTAAATTCAAGGGTTGCAGAGCCATTAAGGTTATTTCCAGATGGAAGGAAAGTTTGAGGCTGTGTTGTTGTTGTAGAAAAGATTGTTCCGACAATGCTTACTGTTGTGGTTCTTGGGGTTAGCTCTGTATAGGTAAATTGGACAATTAAAGTATTTGTCCCTGTTTTATAAGCCTTGTTGCCTGTTGTTGGATAAAGATTGAATATATCAGGAGGCTTATTATCAACCGTTATTGGATATGGAATTGTTGTTGTTGCAATGTTTCCTGCTTTATCGGCAATTGTGCCAAAGAGGGTACGCACTCCATCATCAAACCCTGTGGTATCCCAAATATAGGTTCCTGTTCCCTGAACACCCGAGGATAAGCTAAATGCATTTGTCCCGACAAGGGCAAGGGTATCAGTACCCCAATAGAGATAGCCTATCCCCTCAATCCCGGTCTGGTCATCCCTTACGGTGAAGGTTGGGTTAATTATACCCCTTACTACCGCTCCTGAAGCAGGGGAGGTTATCGTGGCAATAGAGGGAGGGTCGTTGTCTACCCAGAGAAGGTCTGATTTTGTTCCAACAGAAGAATGGTTTACCTTATCTACCAAGAGGATTGAGACTGTGTATGTTCCATTGGGAAGATTTGTAAATGTAACAGGCGTTGATGTGGCATTATCGCCACCGGGTATGCCAGAAAATGTTGTTGTGCCATAAGAGCCTGCTTGAGGATCTGGTCCAATCAGGGTTATTGTTCCATAATCTGGATTTGTTTCATTATATGTCCAGGAAATTATTGTAGTGTTTGTTCCCTTTGTATAATAGATTGTTGATGTTCCTACAGAAACATCGGGAGGGATGTTGTCAAAAACAACAGATTCTTGGCTGATGCAAGATGTGCCATTTTCAGCAAGGTCATATAATTCTACGCTAACTGTGCCAAATCCATCAGAAGCTCCATTAAATACAAGGGTTGCTGAGGCCTGTTGGTCTGTTCCGCCTAAAAGTGTTGCTGGGCTTGTTGTTATGGTTGAATAAGCAATTGAGCCATCTTGGAAGAAAAGGGTTATGGTTGCATTTGAAGGATATGTTTCGTTATAGGTAAATTCTACAATCAAGGTGCCCGTTCCTTCGCGATATGCCTTATTGCTTGTGGTTGGATAGATGTTTGTTAAAATTGGTTGGGTTGAATCAATGATTAAGACATTATCTAATGTATCTGTGCCAATACGGCCCTGCATATCAGAAAGGGTGCCATAGACAGAGTATGTGCCATCAGGGGCGGTATTGTTTAAGGTAAGGGTGTAAGTAGCTATTGTCTGATTTCCGGCTGGAAGGACAATGGTTGTTTCGGTTGCCACATCTGTGCCTGAGGCTATCTTTAAGATTAAGCTTTGTGGATTTGCCTCAGTATAAGAAAAAACAACATCAATATTATCACCTTTTCTGCGATAGGTTAGATAGGTCGGCGATTGAAGCTCAATGGCTGGGCCTGTGTTGTCTATGATTACGGCATTATTTTCTGTATCTGAGCCAAGGTTATTTGCTAAATCCTTAACATAAACGGTAACATTATATGTTCCTTCAGGGGCTGAGCCTGATATATTTAAGGTTACCGTGGCGTAGATGTTAGACCCTGCACCAAAGCCACAGATGGTATTTGTGCTTGCAATGGGTGCACCGGTAATTGTGGCTACGGTAATGCTATAGGTTGAGGGATTTAGTTCATCGTAGGTAAAAACAATGGTAATTGTTCCGCCCGAGGTTTTATAGGAAGGGGCTATTTCAGTGGGAGAGAGAATATTTACAATGGGTGGTATCCAATCGGCTAATATTACACAATCATTGGAAAGGAGGGATTTTTCTTCTAAATCGGCTAAAGCAGGGTCAACAATGACTACGGCATAGGAATAATAATAGCCAGAAACAATGGTTGTATCATTATATAATAAAATGGTTGTGCTTCCGATATAGTATTGTGAAGTTAATGAACCAGAGGTTAATGTGCCTAATCCTGTGGTCATTGTGTTTCTAAAGACATCGTAGTATGTTCCTGCCCCAAATGTAGTGGTTGCTGCGCTCCAATTCAGAGTAACTGTGCCAGAGGTTCCACTTCCAGTAACGCTTACAAGACCAAGGGTAAGGATTGGGCTAATCGCACGGGTATTATTTTGCCCGGCTCCCTGGGAGATAAGAGATATATTTCCCAGCACATTTGTCCCTGTGCCAATGGGATTATAACTGCCTGTATATACTATCCAAACACCTGCGGTATCTACGGTTAAAACAGCATAGGCGTATTGAGTTGCTGAACCTGGCTCGCTATCTTGCTTTACCCAATGGTAATAAGTCCAAAGGGGATTTCTGATTGAGGCTGTAGCGCCGCTTGTGCCATCAACACAAGAAAAAAGAACCCCGGAGGTATATGGATTAGAAGCCTTAAGGACAGCAATCAGGTTGTCATCAATAAGATCACTAGCGACTAAGTTGGTTGAAGCTGCCTTTCTATATATCTTAAAATACATCTGGCCGCCGTTTGCATTTTGGTTAGGAGCCACAATCAAGGTATCTTGAGGGGTAGTCCAAGAAAGGTCAATCTGGGTTTTTTGAGAATTAGGGGTGGCTGAAAGATCAGTGATTGCACTTGGAGGGCTGGCATCAGCAAATCCATCGGGTGTATTATCTGAATCAACCCCGCTTTGCACAACCTTATACCAATAGTGCTGACCATCAGCTGTGTTACTATCTGTCCAGGGAGAAGAAACATTATTAGCCACAGCCGAGCCCCAAGCTGCTCCTTCTGATGTTTTTTTATAAACATTGCCTGTCTGCCCATTATACCAAATAAGCTTCATTACTTTATCTGGCCTTATCTCTAGGGTAACTGTTCCCCAGCCATATGCCTTTTCCCCTATTCCCAAAAAGACCCCTAGCCCTACTAAAAATAACCATTTTAGGTTTTTCTTCATCTTTTCCTCCTTAAATTTTTTAAATTTTTCCATTTATTTTTCCTCCTTTTTTAATGTATCAATTATCAATTTTGCTGATTTAAAGCCTTCTTTTATCATACCTACCGCTACGCCGCCTCGGTAATAACCGAAGATATGTAAGTTTTGATACACCGTGGTCAATGCAGCCATTAGCTTACCATTATGGGGAATCTTTCTCATCGCTCTTGTGTATTCGGTAATTGAGGTTGGAATCTTATCATCTGACATTCCAGAAGATAAAAGATAGCCATTGATAGCCTCAAGGGCGGATAAATAAGCCATTGCACAGCCCTCTTTGACATACTTTTTGTCCTTGTAGATGTTATACTCAATAGGGGATTTAACCAATGTTGCTTTTGCATTGGCAAAATATCGGTTTGCCTCAGAAAATGCCTCTTTTGGATCTTTTGTTTTTTTAGCCATTTCTTGCTCCTTTTAACTTTATAAGACGCAATTTTAGAACCCTTGGGTCAACAATTACCTCATCGTGCTCAAAGTCAAGCTTTAATCTCCACTTTTGTAATGTAGCGGCTCCAATAATAACATTCTCGGAAAGGTTTGGGATAAGCATAAATTCATCGGATAAGCGAAAGCCGTTAAGGTGAAAATCAAGCCTTACTGCCTCTTTTACTGTAACCTTCTCCCCCTCCTTTGCTGTTCCAAGCTCCAAAGGCTCGGGAAGGGGAAGAATAATCTCAATCTTTTCTGCCAATTCTGGCTGGATGCAAGAATATGTTGCACCCGAATCAAAAAGGGCTTCTTTTTCTATCTTTCCCTTTGAACCCTCAAGTCTTACATTTTTAATAATAACAGCCATTTAAATCAACTTAATTTTTTGGTTTTTAGCCATTTATTTCTCCTTTGGATAAGGTGTCAATTATCAATTTTGCCTTTGTAAAACCCTCTTTAATCATATTTACACCCACGCCGCCCCTGTAATAGCCAAAGATATGAAGGTTTTGATATACAACTGTCAATGCATCCATTAGTTTACCATTATGGGGAATTTTTCGCAAGTATTTTGTGTATTCCTCAATAGATGCTGGAAGTTTATCTGATGAAGTTCCGATTGATAGAAGATACCCATCAATTGCGGCAAGGGCAGATAAATAAGCCATTCCTGATGCCTCTCTTGTGTATTTTTCATCCTTGTAGATATCATTTTCAATGGGAGATTTCAAAAGGCTTTCTTTTGCATTAGTAAAATACCTCTTTGCATTAGAAAAAGCGATTTGAGCATCCTTTGGTTTTGAAAGCCATTTTTTAGCCATTGGTTTCTCCTTTTAACTTTATAAGACGCAATTTTAGAACCCTTGGATCAACAATTACCTCATCGTGCTCAAAGTCAAGCTTGAGACGCCACGCCTGAAGGGTTTTTGCTCCGATGATAACAGGCTCTGAAAGATTTGGAATAAGCATAAATTCATCGGATAAGCGAAAGCCGTTAAGGTGAAAATCAAGCCTTACTGCCTCTTTGGCGGTAACCTTTCTTTTTCTTTCGGCGGTTCCAAGCTCCAAAGGCTCGGGAAGGGGCTCTAAATTTCCTAAACAAAAAGCCAATTCGGGCTGGATGCAAGAATAGGTTGCCCCCGAGTCAAAAAGGGCTTCTTTTTCTATTTTTCCTTTTGAACCCTCAAGCCTTACATTTTTAATAATAACAGCCATTTAAATCAACTTAATTTTTTGGTTTTTTAGCCATTGCTTGCTCCTTTGGATAGGGTATCAATTATCAATTTTGCTTTCTGGAAGCCCTCTTTTATCATATTTACACCTACGCCACCCCTGTAATAACCAAAAATATGGAGGTTTTCATAGACTGTAGCCATTGCAGAGATTAGTTTACCATTATGGGGGATTTTATGTAAAGCTTTTTCGTATTCCTCAATCCTTGTTGGAAGCTTATCCTTTGGTGTATCAATAGACAAAAGGTAGCCATCAATTGCGGATAAAGCAGCTAGATAAGCCATTGCAGAGGCTTCTTTAACATACTTTCTGTCCTTGTATCTGTCATATTCTATTTCTGTTTTTAAAAGGGTCTCTTTTGCATTGGCAAAGTATCTATTTGCCTCATTAAAAGCTTCTTTTGGGGTCTTTGGGAAACTTATCTTTCTTTTAGCCATTGCTTGCTCCTTTTAGTTTTATAAGACGCAATTTTAGAACCCTTGGGTCAACAATTACCTCATCGTGCTCAAAGTCAAGCTTTAGTCTCCACTTTTGTAATGTAGCGGCTCCGATAATAACATTCTCGGAAAGGTTTGGGATAAGCATAAATTCATCGGATAAGCGAAAGCCGTTAAGGTGAAAATCAAGGCTTATCCTCTCTTTTGCGGTAACATTTTCTCCCTCCTTTGCTGTTCCAAGCTCCAATGGTTCGGGAAGGGGCTCTAAATTTCCTAAACAAGAAGCCAATTCTGGCTGGATGCAAGAATATGTTGCACCCGAATCAAAAAGGGCTTCTTTTTCTATCTTTCCCTTTGAACCCTCAAGTCTTACATTTTTAATAATAACAGCCATTTAAATCAACTTAATTTTCTTGTTATTTTATATTTTATATTATCTATTGTCAATGTGTCAATAATAAATTTTGCCTTTTGGAAGCCTTCTTTAATCATACCTACGCTTATTCCACCCTGGTAATAGCCAAAGATTAGGTATCTCTTTGCTTCATTAAATGTCTCTTGCGACTCCTTTGGAAAATGTATTTTTCTTTTAGCCATATATTTTAATTATAATACATTTCAAAATTTTTGCAAGGATTTTTTTATTTACCCATTCTTTACCTTATATTATATATCGGCATTTTTATCAAAAAACTTTATTTTTAAAAAATTTTACCATATTTTTGAGTTTTGAGTTTTTTAAACTTCCCTTCTTCCCTCAAGGGATCTTGCCATTGTTACAGGGTCTGCAAATTCTAGGTCTCCTCCAACAGGCATACCATAGCCTATCCTTGTTACAGAAATATTTAAAGGCTTAAGAAGGCTTGAAATATACATTGCTGTAGCATCACCCTCCATATTTGGGTTTGTTGCTACTATCACCTCTTTTACTTGATTGTTAGAAACCCTATCTACAAGCTCCTTTATCTTTAGCTTTTCAGGACCTATATCCTCAAGATGGGATATTGCGCCACCCAAGACATGATAAAGACCAAAATACTTGCCACAATCCTCAATAATTGCAATGTCCCTTGGCTGTTCAACAACACATATTATCCTTTTATCCCTTTTTTCATCCTGACAGAATTGGCAAATTTCTCCTTCACTTATGTTAAAACAAATTTTGCAAAACCTTATCCTTTCCTTTACTGCTATTATAGCACTTGTTAATTTTAAAACATCCTCTTTCGACATCTTAAGAATATGAAAGGTAAGCCGAGAGGCTGTTTTAGGCCCTACTGTAGGGAGTTTAACCAAAGCATTTATCAAATCATTTATTACTTTTTCTTTCATTTTATGTGTTTATTAGACTCCATAGACCCTTTAGATCCCATAGACTTTTCTTTCATTTTACAACACCTATTGGCTTTATAATTTGCTCTTTCTTTCCATCATCGTATTCTACTCTGAATTGATAGATATAGATTCCAGAACCAACATACCTATCGCCTACATCATTCAAGCCATTCCATTTTGCTGAGGATTTTTCTGCTTGATAATGGCTTCCATCCATAAGCTCTCTTACAAGGTCTCCTGCTAAGTCAAAGATTCTAAGATAGACCCTTCCTGGCTTTGGCAGGCTAAAGACAAAGGTTGTGTCCTGGCCAAGCTTGAATGGATTTCTTTCAAGATAGACATCAAGCTCTGATGATATGGCTGGATTAAGCTCCATACCCAATGCAAAGAGGGAAAAATGATTTACCCATACGGTTATGGTATTGTTTATTGGGTCAACCACGCCACCTATCTTTATCCAGATTCTTCCTATTTCATCGTAGAAGAATACACTAAGCCTTGCCTCATCAATCTCTCCTGAATCTTTTATCCCATTTAGGTTTTTGTCCCAATTTGAGTCGTCATATGCCAATACAAGCTTAACTGGACTATGAAAGACATATCCTCCTCCATCTATGGTTGCTTCATAAAAAATTAGTAGATTTGAAAGGCTATGGTATGTTTTAAGGAATAAAATGCCTTGCTCCTGTGGAAATCCCTCTTCCCTTTCTGTTATAATATTGAATGAAATTCTCTTTTCCTCAAGTGTTGCATCTTGTGGAATTTCAATTGTGCTTCCATTAGGATTTATGATTATTCCTCCATCTTTGCCTAAAACATTAGTAACCTTGGGAATCTTATAAACAATTGTAAATGTCTTTGAACCAACATTTCCGACATTATCCTCAAGGTAGATAATGATAGTATTTGTTCCCTCCTTAAGGGAAATTATCTTTCTAAATTCACCATCAATTGTAGCAATTGGCTCTATTATTCCACCTTCAAGCTCAATATAAATCTTCTTTATTGTATTACTTGCACTTCCTTTGAAAAGGGTATTTTCAAAATATATTTCAATGTAGTTCTTCAAATTTGGAATTGTTGTTATTGTCCCCTCCTTTGAGATGTCTGGCGGTGTATTATCAACGAATAATGGGAAATTTGTATCTTCTGCCAGAATGGTATTGTTCTGGTCATATGCCTTTGCCCTTAAGGTATATGTTCCATCTGGAAATAGGGTTGTATTCCATGTTGCCTTCCAGCCATCTCCTGTAGTTGTATCTGTTGCAAGGGGAAGCCATGTTAAGGAATCTGTAGATACAGAGAAAAGCATCCTGGATGTAAGGGCTGGTGCGATTGCCTCTATTCCTACAATTTTATTCAAGAGGCTATAATCGGGAGGGGTAAGGATGATAAGCCTATCAGAGCCATTCTTTATATTTACTATAGCCAATGGAGAATAGCCAATATTTCCTAATGTGTCAATTGCCTTTATCTGGAGGCTATGGGCGCCATCAGCATATTTTGTGGTATTAAATGTAAGTGTTCCATAGGGAGATAAGAATTGCTGAGGAATTATTTCAATTCCATCAATGAGTAATGTAGGTATGCCCAATATTGATGTTGTTGTATCAGAAGCAGCAAAAAATATTGTGGCTGTTCCAAATAATGTCTTACTACCGGGAGCATAGCCATTTATGCTTATAATTTGGGCGTAGGGTGGAATGTTATCAATCAATACGCTTGCGGTTGTTGTTCCTTTGTTTCCTACCTCATCCTCTATGGTTGCTGTAAATGTATATGTTCCTGCATTCCAGCTTAAAATATCAAGTGTAAAACCAAATGGTAAATTGTTATCAAAGGCAATGGCTTGTGTTCCGCATTCAAATAAGCAAGATTTAATGTCTGGCGAGCCTATAATGTTTCCTGTTATTGTCCGAGAGCTAGGGTTTGGAGTAATGCTTAATGTTCCAGTTGGTGCAATATTATCAACCTCAACATCTATTGAATTAGTTCCTAATGCTTGATTTGATATGTTATATGCTGTTGCCCTGATGGTATATGTTGCCTCGTCCTTTGGTGTATCCCAATATTGAGACCAGCCTTGTTCTTGGCTTGTATCCGTTCCAATGGCTCTCCATGTTATACTTCCTTCTCTTTTTTCCTCAAATACCACATATTCTGTAATATCTGGGCAGATGGCAGAAACCTTTACTATTCCTTTGATATGTTCGTTGTTTCTTGGCTCAATTATGGTTATTGCTTGTTGTGTTGTTGTAAATGTGTGGGTTAGCGTGCTTATATTTCCTGCTAAATCTTTGGAAAATATAGAGATTGTATGGCTTCCCTGGGAAAGGCTTGCTAAAGAAATGGTAAATGTTTCGGTTGCATTTCCAAAATTGCCGTCATCTGGAGTTGCAAGATGCCAGATTTCATCATCCAATTTGTATTTAATTTCAAAAATTCCGCTTATCGTGTCTGTTGCTGTTCCCTTGATATAAACAATTGTGCCTGTGCTTACTATAGTTATTGTTCCTGTTGGGCTTGTTTGGTCTAGGATTATTGTGTCTGTGTAGGTTGATGTGTTTGAAGCATAGTCCCTTATCTGGTAGATAACAGGCTTTGTTCCATCACCTGATGTAAGGTATATTGTCCTTGT
>JBFMDZ010000002.1:0-19640 GCA_040753555.1 bacterium | reverse complement strand
TTACCTCTTTGTCTTGGCTATGGCTTGCACCACCATCTATGGTTAGGCTTCCTGTTGGGCTTGTTTGGTCTAGGATTATTGTGTCTGTGTAGGTTGATGTGTTTGAAGCATAGTCCCTTATCTGGTAATAAATTGTATAGGTTCCTGAGGTATTTGTTCCAATATTGTAGATTTTGGTTGCTTGTTTATCTTCCCAATTTGTCCAATAGTCTGTATTGGTTGCGTATCTTACCTTATCAATGCCTGATGTTTCATCATGGTAAGTCAGGGTTAGGGTTATTGTTTCCTGGTTTGTGTATGGGTCGTTGTTATTGATTATTATGCTTCCATAGGGTGCTATTGTGTCTAAAATTATGGAATCAGCTATTGTGGTTGTGTTTGAGGCAAGGTCAATAAGCCTTGCATAAAGCCATTTTTCTCCATCGCCTATGGTTAATGAATATGAGCCTTGCGTTTGTGTTATTGCCTGCCAGAATACATTATCTTGGGAGATTTGGTAATAATTTGCCCCTTGGGAATAGATGGTATAGGTTATCGAGCCTGTGTTTGTGTAGGTTGCATTATTGTTTATTGTAATGCTTCCAGATGGCTGGATATTGTCAATAACCACGCTATCGGTTAGGGTTGCTATTCCTTTCTTTCCCGATGTGTCAATTAGGCTTATCTTTACCGAATATGTTCCGTCAGAGGCTGTGTAGAGGATAGTAATTGCTTGTGTGCCATAGATGGCTGAATTTGAACCAGATAATCCCGATAAAGATTCCCTTCCAATCGTGGTTGTGCCATTGGTTATCTCAATTACCAAGGTATCTGGGTTTGCCTCAGTATAGGAATAAGCAATATCCACGATTGAGCCTGCTTTTTTGTAGACAGTCTTGGTGCCATCAACCGCGATTACACCAAGGGTTGGCGTTGCATTGTCAATGGTAATATTGGTATGGGTGTCGGTTCCCAATGTATTTGTTCCAAAGGCTACCCCCCTTACCTGATAGCCTGAGCGATCAATAAACCTATTTGTATCCCAATCCAGAGCATATCCCCCAGCGGGATTTGTAGTTGAGCCAAGGGTTGACCAGGTTGTTCCACTTGAGATTGAATAAACGACATATTGGGTATTATCTGGCCATTTGGATAAATTTAGGGTTTGTATTCCTGAGATAATTGACATTGAATAGGGCTTGTCTAAGACAACTTGACCAGCAGATAGGTCAACATAGAATGAGAAATTAAGCTGGTTTGCAAAATTTCCTGCATTGTCAGCTACATCTACGCTTACATTATGAATCCCTTGAGAAAGCGGGCTGGTTATCTTATAGGTTATTGAGCCAGAGGTTGCTTGAGCTTCTATTATCCTATTTCCATCAAGCCTCATTATCGCTGTCTGGGTGCTTATGCCAGAGAGGAGGTCATTGTAATAGGCAACAATTGTTGGTGTATCAGTTCCAATGGTTCCGGTTGGGCTAGGCGATATAATATTGGGTGAGGTTGTATCAAGGATTATCGTATCTGATGAGGTTGCTCCCTCATTACCTACAGCATCCTTTACCTGATAATAAACGGTCTTTGTCCCATCACCGGCAGATGATAGATACCAGGGCTTTGAGGACAAGACCTGGTCATAACTTGTCCAGATAGAATTCAAGCCATCATCTTTATATCTTGCTTGGGAAACGCCCGAATAGTCATCAGAATAATTGCAATAGAGAACAACATTCCTTGAATTGGTAAATTCTGGCTCAGAGGGCGAGATTGTAGCATCCTCCTCTGCCCCCCATCCTTGTAGGGTTGGCATATTCTGGGTAAATTTTCGCCTTTCATAATGTGCCCTAATCTCGGAAGCTGACAATGCACGGTTGTAGATGCGGGGTTCGTCAATGGTGCCGTTGAAAAAGTATTGCCCAACATTAGTTGTAGCTATCTGAAATCTTTTGCCAGCAGTATCAATACTTCCTATATTTCCTGTATTATCTATCACTCCATTCACATACACTCCCGTATTTGCTCCATTAGCAGAAATTGCTATATGATACCATTGGTTTGGAGAAAATACTTTGTTGGTTTCAATAGTTCCACCAGAACTCGTAAACTGTAATTTATTCCCAACAAACCACCATTCCCAACCCCCCCCTTCCCATTTTGAAAGCACAGTTCTGTAGTTCTCTGTACCCTTCGGATACATCCATACTTCCACCGTAAAAGGTCCTGTAAATATATTCAGAGAAGGTGAATCCATTACAATTACATAATCCCCCACCCCATTAAAGGCTAATGAATTCCCTATCGTATATGTTGAATTAGGCACACCATCCCACCTTCCACCATCAAAGCCATTCCAGGTCGTGCCATATCGGCTCCCATGGTTATTATTCCCTGAGCTATCGGTTAATTGCCCAATCCCTTCATCCATATGCCACACACCTACACAGCTTCCATCAATGCCATAATCCTTGGGAAAGGTATTATCAAGGCTGGTTGCACTACCTGCGCTTGAACTTCCATAATACATATAAACATCCACCAGATTTGGAGAGGCAGGAATTACTGGGATTTTTAGCCATACAGTAGCAGAGCCAGAGGTTGTATAGGTTTGAACCCAGTAGGAAATAGGTGTTACACCATCATAGGCGGTAAATCTTAGGTCGTCAAAATCATTCTGCATATCAGAATCGTAGGTTACGGTAATTGATGCCTGGAAATTGGTTAATTGCCCATCAGGAGAGCCTTGAAAGGTAAGCTTCTTTCTCTTTGTAAAGCTGGTATTCCACCAATAGATTGGTGCATTTATCCTTATTGAACAAGTGGGTGAGCCTAAATCAAGGGTGATAAAATCAGCCAATAACTTTGTGTTCCCTGCCTTATCCCTTATCTCATACCAGACAGTCTTATAGCCAGAAAGGGTTGGAGAACCTAGGGTAATGTCATAATTGGCTGAGGGAGAAAGCCAGGGGGTCCAATTTGTCCCATCGGTTCCATAGCGGACATCAGAAACGCCTGAGGTATTATCATCATAGGTAAGATAAAGCCTGACATTAGCATTGCCGGTGTAGGTTGCCCCTTGGTTTATTTCAATTGTTCCTAAGGGTGGGGTATTATCCAAGATTACGCTTGTCTGTCTACTTGAGGTATTTCCTGCAAGGTCATCGGCTTTTACAATAATGCTTATATTCCCATCTACTACGGTATTTGTTCCTGAAATTGTATATGTTCCTTGGTAGGTATATGTTCCAGTAAGTGTCCAGGTGGAAAGATAAAGGCTAAAGTTAATGGGTCCATTTGAGTCTAGGGCTGATAGGTCTGCCTTTAAAGTGTATGAGCCAGAATCTAAAACCGCGGTTAAGGTCATTGTGTCAGAATCTTTGTAATAATCTTTATCAGTATCAACTAAAATAAATAAGGGTGGTGTTCCATCAACCTTGACGGCATTTGTCTGGGTTTGTGATGATGTATTTAAAGCCTTGTCAATTAAAGTAAGGATTAAGGAATATGAACCCTCGGGAGCAGAGCTTGAGATTGCAAGGGTGATTGTTCCTGTAATTGTTCCCGAGGGCAAGACAACAAAGTCAGCAATAGCTATGGTGGTCGTGCCATCCCAAACTTTTGCCGATAATTTATCTGGGTTTGCCTCAGTGTAAGAATAGACAATGGTAATAATATCCCCTGGCTTTGCCCAGATATAATTGGCGGTGGTGGGTGAAATAATGGTAAGGGTGCCTGGGGTGTTGTCAATTTCAACTCTAACCGTATCGGTTGCCTGGGATGAGCCAGCGGAATCAAAGCATTCCGCAAAAATGCTCCAGGTTCCATCTGTAAATGTGCCAAGCTTTGTATTCCAAAGATACTCAAAGTTAAACGGTGTTGCTCCCGAACCAAGGTAGACAATTGTCCTTGTTCCCAACTCGGCACTTAAACTATAGGTTGCACCTAAAGTATTTGAAACCCAATATTCAACCCTTCCTGGTGTTTCGGCACAGCCAATCCTTATAGATGTTGTCCCAAAAACCAGGGCATTCTCCAATGGTGTATCAATCCAGAATAGCCAGGGCTCAGACTCAAGGGAAACAACATGGCACCTCTCTGATTGGAAGGAGAATTCCAAAGGCACATCAAGCTCGGAATCCTCAATGACTGTAAGGATTCTATCCATAACCTTGCAGTTAAACCTTCTAACACTTGAATTCTCAACCGCATCAGACTTTATCTTAACAACAACAAAGTATGTTGTTTGAGTATTCCCCGCTGTTGTTTCATTTTCTAAAAATGTAAGGGCAAAAGTGCCATTGTCATTCCAAGAATCAAGGGTTGTATCAGACACAACCACTGTATCCCCTGTTTCCCAAGAGCCATTATTGTTTGTATCGCGATAGATATAGACACCAGCAAAAAGGCCTTTTGCCCCAAGCTTTGTAATGGGAATATCGCCATCTACATTTTGGGCAAAATTCAGGGTAATTGTTGCAAACTCAATAAGCTCGGCTGTTTGCGTGCCATTGTGTGTCAAAACAACCTTAAGGAGGTCATTTATCTCACCATTGCTCATTACAGCAGGGGTTTGGGGTGCTGAATCTGTGCAAACAAGGCCTGGATTTACCGGGATGGCTGTAATGGGTGTTGATGTTCCTTGGGTTGATGCTGTATGTTCTAATGGTATGAGATTTGCTGGGTCTCTTATGAGACATCCAGATGTTCCAACGATTGTTGCCCTGAATGTCCTTGTTAGAGAGCCTGAGGCATAGGGTTTTAGCTTTACAGCAAGGGTAAATGTTCCTGTTGTCTGGGTTGCAATCCTGTTATTTGCTGTTATCCCAATTGTCTGTGTTCCATCTGAAAATGAGCTAATATTTCCTGCAATTAAACTATCCCCTCTATAAACCCTGATGTATTCAAACAAGGAACTTGCGTTTGTAAGGCTACCCCAGCTTGTATATGAGCCTTCAAGGTAGAATGTAATGGTTGACACCTCAATGGCAATAGCCCCTGCTGTTCCATTGTGCCTTACATCAATCTTTAAAATCCCTGTCTCTCCGCCATCCTTTAGATAAACATTACCTTGATAGGTATATGTTCCAAAAGCAAATGGCACATTATCAGTGACGGTTGCGGTTGGGTTGATTGGGATTATGTAGAGAATGGTGGAATTTGAGCCATTTGAGTTTGCATTATGCCTTAATCTTAATTGGCTTATTGTGTCAACAATAGAAATGTAGGGGTCTGTGTATGGGTATGTTGTATCAGCTGTTCCTGTTGTTGAGCCAAGGAATGTCTTTGTCTGGGTTGCAGAGGCATCGGGTTTCATATCAAAGACAATAAAGAATGTCTTGCTTCCTGCCCCTCCTATTTCATTATTTTGGGTAAGAGCAAGTGTTCCAATGCCATTATTTAATGTAAGGCTTGTTGTCTGGGTAGAAATTTGGGTGTCAAGTAATGGCTCCCATATATCATTACCATTATCAACAAAAATAGAGATTGTTCCAAAGAGCTTTGAGAATGTATTTAATGGATTGGTTGTATTTGAGCCAAGCCATATTCTTAAGGAATTAAGGGTAATTGAGCCAGAGGTAAGCGAGCCATTGTGAAGCACATCTATCCTTAAGATTGCTGTCCCTGTGGCAGAATCCTTTACCGTAAGGCTTCCTTGATAAATATAGCTTGATGTTGCAATGTCAAATACCTTAATTGTTGGGTCTTTGGGAACAGCGGTTGTCTTTGTGGAGGTTCCTTGAACGAGGGTATAGCTTAATGGGGTATCAAGCTCTCTATCCTCAATGATGGTAGTATCCAAAATGGTGGCAAAGAATGTCTTTGTTCCTAACCTTGAGGCATCCTTTTCCATTTTAACCACAAGGAAATATGCCTGTGTCCCCTGTCCAGAGACAGAACAAGAGCCATAGCCATCAATGAGGGTTATGGAGAGGGTTCCATTGTTTGATAATGTTCCATTTTCACCTAGTGTAATACTACCAACCTCAACATCATTTTCTGTCCATGTTCCAAACGGCGATTGTGAATCAGCATAGACAGAGATTACCTTAAATAAATTATCTGCGGTTTCAGAGCCTAGTGTGGTTGTTCCAAAACCAGATGTGCCAACCTCATAGAACTTTGTTGTAAGCGTGGCAAATTCAATCTCTCTTGATGTTTGAGAGCCATTGTGTTTTAAAACAAGGGTTAAGATGTCATCAATATCATAATCCCTGATTACCAAATCATTGGGGGCAGAATCTGTAATTGTTAGGGTTGGATCTTTGGGAATGGCGGTAATCTTTGTGGATGTTCCTTGATTTGAGCCTGTATGCTCAAGGATGATTAAATTTGCTGGGTCTCTTATGACAACACCAGATGTTCCAACGATTGTTGCCCTGAATGTCCTTGTTAGAGAGCCTGAGGCATAGGGTTTTAGCTTTACAGCAAGGGTAAATGTTCCTGTTGTCTGGGTTGCAATCCTGTTATTTGCTGTTATCCCAATTGTCTGTGTTCCATCTGAAAATGAGCTAATATTTCCTGCAATTAAACTATCCCCTCTATAAACCCTGATGTATTCAAACAAGGAACTTGCATTGGTAAGACTACCCCAGCTTGTATATGAGCCTTCAAGGTATACGGTTAAGGTTGCTAATTCTATTGCAATTGCATTTCCTGTCCCGTTATGCCTTATTTCAATCTTAAGAATGGTTGTCTCAGAGCCATCACGCAGGTAGACATTATTATTGTATGTGTATGTGCCTTGGGCATAAGGCACATAGTCAGATATGGTGGCGGTGGGGTTGACAGGAATAATGTATAATATTGTGGAGTTTGAGCCAAAGCTATCACTTGTAAAGGTTGCATATCTTATCAAAGAGCCAGTATCCAAAATCTCAGGATAGGTATCAGAAGGCTTGGTTGATATTGAGCCAACAAATGTCTTTGTCCAGGTAGCCGAAGCATCGGGTTTCAGATCAACCTGCAAAATATATGTCTTTGAACCTGCTGCGGGAATTTCATTGCTTCCTGTAAGGTTTAATGTTCCAATACCAGAGGAAAGCAAGAAATTGGTTGATGAGCCAACAATATTTCCTTCACAAACTAAAGAGATTGTTCCAATAATTGTGGCTGATTGGGTTGAATTAAGGCTATTCGTTGTATCAGACCCAAACCAGACCCGCAAGGATTTAAGGGTGATTGAGCCGGCGGTCAAAGAGCCATTGTTAAATACAATAATTTTAAGCAATCCCACAGAAGAAGAGCCATCCTTTACTGTCAAAGAGCCAGAATAAACATAGGACGATGTTGCAATATTATGAACCTTGACTGTCGGCGTTGCCACAATAGCAGTAATTGTTCCCGAAAACCTTGGATTATTTGCCTCGCCATGGCAAGCAGTCAAGGGAAGGGGGCCCTGGTCATCCCAGGCTGACTCGCAATAGACATCCTCGTATGGACGAAGGGTTGATGTTCCCTCATAGATTGATGCCTTAAAGGTTTTTGTCCCATAGGAAGATGCTGTCCCCTTAAGAAATATCACAAGAAAATATGTTTTTGTGCCTTGACCACCAGGTTGTAACAATGTATATGTGCCAGGAGCTGTGTCCGTCCCTTCTGGAAGCGTCATAGTCATTGTTCCGCCTGGGCTTAAGGTAAATGTGGTAACACTCGCAACCTCCTTATCCTCTGAAATGGTAAATGAACCATTGTGGTCATAGTCATAGTAAAGGGTTATCGTAGAAAATAGCCTATTCGCATCATCTGTGGTCATAGAGCCAAGTAAAGTTGCCCCAGGTGTTCCCGAATAGAAGGTAATCGTAAGGGTTGAAAACTCACCCGGCTGGGCACCTATAGTCCCAATATGACAGACATCAAGCCTTAATATACTCGCATAATTGCCATCAATCAAGGTATATCCCGAATAATCCCTATCTATCCATACCGCCGGGTCTTCCAAAACAGCCCAAATAGTGGTTGAGGTAGCACCCTGGCTATATGAAACAAGATCAAGCTGATTGTTTGAATTTGCATCCTCTATCCTTATAGAAGATGTTGCAATGCTTATGGCAAAGCTTCTTGTTCCAGATATCCCCCCAAGACCACTTGATGTCCCATAAAGCTCTAATACCACAAAATATGTCTTGCTCCCCATTTTTTGGGTTATCTGGAAGTTCTTATCCCGATCATTGGATACCCATATTGTCTGGGTTCCCGAAGGAGAAAGGTCAATCCCTGGAGATGCTACCAAAAGATCACCCGAATCATAAACATTGTTTGGATTTCCGTAGTCTACATATATCCACATATTCTTAAAAAAGCCTTTTGCCCAAGCTGGATCCATAGGCTTACTGAGCGTTCCATAGGTGAAATTAAGGGTAAATGCCCTAATCCTTATATTAGCAGAATTTTCCCTTGGATCAAGGTGTTGCACCTTCAATCTTAAGATAGCCATCTTATCATTATCAGAAAAAATAGGAGGGGATAGAACCATATCCGTCAATGTGGCAACCGGATTAGCCGGCCTTGCCTGGAGGGTGCAATGGGTAGAGGTAGCAACATTAGAGGAGGCTAAAGAAAGTAAGATTTCATCTTGATAAGACAATAATATTGCATCACTTCCATTACACTCTGCTGTAAAATGGGGAGGATTTACACCTGATCCCGTAGGAGATCCTTCTACAACAAGGAAAAACAAAGCTTGGGTGCCTGCGGTAATTGTTCCATTAAGAAGATCAGTAATGGTTATTGCCATTGTTCCATTATCGCTTAATGAAATATTTGTATTTGTAATGGTTGCAATACGGAGGTCATCGGGTGTCCATGTTCCCGCTGGATTTAGGGTGGCTGATGCAAGGTCTCTATAAATAAATATCTTTTCAAATAATTTACTTGCTGTCCCTGTAGTCATAGAGCGTGTGCCACTATATGGAGATGGGGGTGGTGGAAAACCAGAGTGGTCATAAGAACAAAATCTAATGGTTAGGGTTGAAAGAAGGACTTCACCCGCACTATATGTTCCGTTGTTTGTTATAGTAATAGTAAGAAGGTCTTCGAGCTGGGATTCACTCATCATTGCCTCATATATCGGCTCATCCCACTCCCCCCCTCCATATCCAGGGGCTATGGCTAGACTATTTCTTACACTAATTGAGGGATTAAGCGGAATTGCCGTGGTTGTTCCCGATGTCCCTGGATTGCTTAAGGGGGTAAAGGGAAGGGGATATTCAGAGCTCTCATCCTCAATCCTAACCTCTTCGGGATGGACAGAGGCACAGAATGTATGGGTTGAATAGCCAGATGCGGTTCCGGTAAGGGAGATAACCAAGAAATATGTTTGTGAGCCATTTGCTGTAATGGTTGAGTAAGCCGCACCCTCGGGAATGGTAATTTTTGTTATGCTTCCAAGGGTATAAAAGATGGTCAATGTCCCGTTATTGGGATATGTATCTCCCTTACATAGATATAGAGCCTTAACTAGGCTTAAAACATCATTGTCAGACAAGGGGGTAATAGAATTTGAGCCAAAGAATCTTGTGCTTATGGTGGCAAGTTCAATAAGACCCGCGCCAATTGTCCCATTGTTATAGATGGTAATCTTTAAAATATCGTCGGTTTCATTATCCTTCATCGTCCAAGGCGAGGTTGAGCCTACCTTGATTGTTGTGGATGTTGCAATCGCAGAGCAGATTGTAGATGTTGTTCCAAAGGATGCGTCATCAAGCTCTAATCCAATGCTATCGTCTTTTATCACGATGGTAGATGTCGCTATGGTTGCCGTAAATGTATCTTTGCTTGCTCCCGATGCTGTGCCCAATAGGGAGACAACCAAGAAATATGTGGCAGAGCCATTTGCCCCTATTTTTGTTTTATCGCCTGACAATGCAATTGTCCCGTTGTAGCTTGAAATATTGGTAATTGAGCCAACAATGCTTCCATCACAATAGAGAGAGATTGTTGAAAATAAAATTGGGCTTGCTGTGCCTGCGGAAAATATTGCCCTACAGGAGCTAAAGGTAATTGTCCCAGCGGTTTGTGTCCCTTGGTTATAGACAACCATTTTTATAATGTCATCGCTTAAGAAATCTGTTATGGTAGAAGGGGCGGTGTTATACGCCTCAAATTTTGGCTTTTTAGGAATACAGGTTACAAGACCCGATGTCCCCTGGGTAAGGAAGGTATCAAGCAAAACCAGAAGCTCATCATCCAAAATTATTGGGCTATCTATTAGCCTTACCCTGAATGTCCTGGTAGCATAGCCTGATGCATCCTCCTTTAGCTTTACAAAAAGCCAGTATGTTATTGAGCCCTGGGCAGAAATCTTTACATTTGAGTCATTGGCAAAGGTAAAGCTAACTGTCCCATTATCGGAAAGGGTTCCTATGCCATAAAGGGTGGTTGATCCCATAGTAATGGTTGCAATAGCATACCCATTGGTTGCGGTGGCAATCCACATCCTATCAAAGAGCTTGCTTGCGGTTTGTGAACCCATTGTATTTGTTCCCTCTAAAAAGGAAAATGTCATTGTAGAAAGCCTTATTGTCTCACCAGAGCCTTCATTTTTTATCAAGACCTTAAGCAGATCATCGCTTTCTCCATCCCTAATCCAATTAGGAGCCGTATCGCTTGCAGTAGCCGATGGGTTTATTGGGATTGCCGTAACTGGGGTTGAAGTTGCTATACTTGAATTTATATTCAAAAGCAAAAGGTCATTACCCTCATCCTCAATAAATACGGTATTTGTTCCATCAATCGTTGCCCGATAGGTTCGGGTTGCTTGGGCTGAGGCATCTGGATTTAATTTTACCACAAGAAAGAATGTGGCAGAGCCGTTTGCCGTAATTGATGCCTGGGTTAAATTATCGGGAATGGTAATTGTGCCTTGATTGGCAAGGGGTGTGATTTCTCCAATCTGATAATCTAATGAAGACCAGGTTCCGCCGCCATCCATATCCCGCCAGATGGTAATTGAGCCAAATAAAGACGAAATATTGGTAAGCGAGCCCCAATTTAGTGCATCGCTCTTTGAACCCTCAAAATATGCGGTTAATGTGGCAAGCTCAATATATCCTGCATTGGTTGTCCCATTGTTATAGATAGTAAATTTCAAGAGGTCGCCTAAGGAGGCATCCTTCTGATAATAGGGGTTTCTGTAGGTAAAGGTTGGGGTTGCCACAGAATTGGCAACCGAGACGCTTCCTGAAACTGGGATTGTATGGATCATTTTGGAATTTGAGCCAAAGCTTGTGCCATCAAGATGTAGCCTGATATTATCATCTGTATCAACCATAAAGGGATATGGGTTATCAGATGGAAGGGATATTGAACCAACAAAGGTTTTTATGGGTCTTGCCGAGGCAGTTTTAAGAAGCTCAACCCAGAGGATGTATGTTCTGCTTCCTTGAGGCCCAATGATATTCTCACTTACCAGGGTAAATGTTCCAATGCCATTTGAAAAATTAGTCATTGTGGCAACCCTTGTGCCTCCATAAAACAAAGAAATTGTCCCAAATTCTTGCTGTAGCTCACTTGCAGACATGGGCAAAGTTTCCTTGCTTCCAAACCATACCCTTAATGATTTTAAGGTAATTGAGCCAGCCCCAGAAATTCCCTTATTTTCTACAACAATCTTAAGTATTGAGGTAGATGAGCCATCAGCCAATGTCCAAGTTCCAGCCACATTGTCCCAGCAAGAGACAATGTCATAAACAGAAACAAGGGGCTTCACAGGGATTGCTGTAATATATGTGGATGTTGCACCATTTAAACTATAATCCAAAACCTTTGGGTCATATTTTGCATCCTCAATAATTACATTACCTGTGCCAATAGCGAAGGCAAAGGTTTTTGTTGAATATCCAGATGAGGTGCCTGTAAGATAGGCAGAGAGAAAATAAGTCCTTGAGCCATTTGCAGTTATGGTGCAGAAATTATTTCCATCTAGCAGGGTAAATGAGATTGTCCCAAGGCTAGAGATGCCATCAAAATTTGTCAGGCTTCCCACCTCAACACCCGATGCTTCATTAAGGGTTAGGCTGCCAAACAATGACTTTGCTGTCTGTGATGATGCAGGAAGTCCATCTGATAAAATCTTAAGCGTCAATGTTGCAAACTCAATAGCTCCGGCAGAAATTGTCCCATTGTTGGTTATTGTTATTTTCAATGTCCTTGTCCCCATCCCATCCATCAGTGTATTTGTCCCAACAACATTCTCTACCAAAATACTTGGGTCTCTAGGGATTGCCTTTGTCCAGCTTGATGTTCCTGAGATGCAGGTATCTGTCCCAGAAACCTCATTCCCTGGATTATTTGCGTCATTCAAAATAATGTATGTCCCTGTCCCACCCCCTGTAATATGAACGCTTGCCTCAAATGTCCTTGTTGCTTGACCTGATGCGGTTCCTATAAGCTCGGCAACCAGATAATATGTCCCAGTTCCCGTGAACCTTCCGCCATTTATTTTGCCAATTGGTTCAATCCATGTATTGGTATCATTGTGCCTAAAGGTAAATGATAGGCTTCCATTATCAAGCGAAAGGTTGTTGTTTGTTATGCTTCCAATCTGAACAATATCCTCTGCTGTGTATGTTCCTGTTCCCGTAAGCGTCCCATCGGCAATCACATAGAGGGTCTTAAAGAGATTCCTTGCCTCCTGGGTAGTCATATTTTGTGTTCCAGCAAAGTAATCTCCAGAGGTTCTAAATCTAACCGAAAGGGTTGAAAACTCAAAGGTTGCTGCATCAGCTTGCCCTAGATGGACAATCTGAATCCTTAACAAGGCATCCTTATTTGTATCTTTAAGATAGCCTGGGGCAATATCGGTAATGCTCCCTTTCCAATAGACATCATCCGGGTCATTTTCAATGGTTAATAAGGTTGAGGAAACCGTAGAGACAGAGACCATATCAAGCCTTATATCATCCCTTTTATCCTCAACAATAGATTGGTCGCCATCAAAGAAGACCTTAAAGGTGTTTGTCGCATAAGAATGGGCATTATCCCTTATCTTGACACAGAGAAAATAATAGATTGTGGTATTGCCGGTTCCCTTTACATTCTCATCGCCATCGGTAAAGTTTATAACCTGAAACCCACCGGAAAAACTAAGATTCTCATATGTAACACTTCCCACAATGGTTGTATCATTCCATGTTCCATCACCATTATCATCACGATATAGGGCAATTCTCTCAAATGTATTTGTGCCATCTTCTGTAGTTAATGGCTTATTCCCGCTCTCATCCGAAGTTAGCTTTATGGTTATTGAGCCAAATTCAATATAGCCGGCATTAGAGACACCATTGTGGGTCATTGAAATCCTTAAAACATCCTCCTCCTCCTTGTCTGATATTGTTGGAGGATCCGGATGACCAGCTGAGCCAGGGGCGGTATCAAGGCCATCCACCCTTGGATTTACAGGGATTGGTGTAATCTTATATGACGATATTGTTCCAGAATAATAACCTACACCGGATGCAATGTCTGTATTTGCATCCTCTATGCTAAATCCTGTAGGAGAACCAGAGATATCACCATCGCCAAGAAATACAGAGAATCTACGAGATGTCTGGGTTGATGCGTCGTCTCTCAATTGAACCCTTAAGTAATATGTCTTTGTCGCTTGAGGATTAATTTGGGTTCTTCCATAATTTGCCCCATCTATAAGGACAATGGTTACAGTTCCCTGTGAAGTATAGTTCCAATTGGTTGTGCAATCATTATCATAATTATCATATATCCTTACATTATCAAATAAAAGGCTTGGATTAGTATCAGCCCCATTTTCATCAACAAATTTTACCGTAACAGAGGCAAATTCAATCGCTGCATCAGATGATTCTCCCCTATGAGCTATCTTTATCTCTAAGATTTTCTGCCAGGAGGTATCGGTTGCCACATAAAATGGGTCACGAAAGGCAAGGGTAAGCGAGCCAATGGTAACATCAGCCAAGGGAGGCTCATCTTGACATAAAACCTTAGCCGATTGTATTGTCTCTGTGCCAATGTGGGAAAGGATAACCCGTGTAGATGAGCCAATGACAATAGGGTAATTTCTCTCATCTATTGTTGCCTGGAATGTATTTGTTGTTTGTGTTGCTGCTTGTTCCCTTAATTCCATAACAAGAAAGTATGTCTTAGAGCCAAGGGCTGGAACCTGGATGCTTGAGCTTCCTTCAGTAAATCCAAAGCTTATTGTCCCACTATCTAATGATATAGCTTGGCTTCCTATCTTAAAAACACAATCTGTATCAACCAATGGCTCATAGGTGGCATTGCCATTATCAAGATAAATGTATATCCATTCAAAGAGGGCTTGGGCTTGGGTTGTAGTTAATGGATTGCTTCCATCCGTAAGCTTGATTGTCAAGGTGGCAAATTCAATTGCCTGACCTGCCCCTCTATTGATAAGGTCAATCCGCAAGACATCCTCCTTTTCCCTTCCTCCATCGGTCATTGTTGAGGTTCCATCTGCATAAGGGGGATAGCGATATGGGCCAATAGAAGCATCATAAACCGCCACCTCAGGGTCTTGGGGAATTGCCTCTACCATAGTGGATGTTGCAAGGGAAGAATCGGATGTTAATGAAAGCAGGGTATCAATATTGTCATTGTCATCAATCATACAATCACCTTGTAAGGGATTGATGGTTGCACAATATGTCTTGGTAGTATAGCTTGAGGCATTGTTTTCTAAGGTTACAACCAAAAAGTATGTCTTTGAGCCATTAGCGGTTATTGTAGCACCTATTGCCCCATCCATATTGGTGATTAAAGTAATTGAGCCTATTGTTGTTGCAAAACCAACCATTGTATCTGTTTGGGTATCATATTTGCCATTAGCATTGCTATCTAAAACACAAGCCACACTTTCAAATAAATTGCTTGGATGAGTAAGGGATTGTGTTCCATCACTTGTAAAGTGAATAGTTAGGGTGGAAAGCTCAATTTCTCCAGCATTGGCTATTCCATTGTTATAGACAACCATCTTTAATAAATCCCCCCTTTCGGTATCCTTTTGATAATATTTCCCATTTTTGAAATAAAAATTGGGGCTAGTTATAACGCTATCAGAAACAACCACCTTTGGCTGGACAGGGATTGCAGTAGTTAAAGCCGATGTCCCAGATTGACCAGTATTTTCCAAAATAATAGAAGACAAAGAATCTTTTACAATGGCTGTTTGTGTTGAAACATAAGCCCTAAATTGCCTGGGGCTATTTCCAGAGGCAGTTCCTAAAAGCGAAAGGGATAAAAAGTATGTCCTTGAGCCATTTGCAGAAATTGTATTTTCCAAAGAGAGGCTAATTGTCCCCCATCCCTGATTGTCTATAAACGACGCTGTCTTTGAGCCAACAATCGTTGTGCCATAGTATAGGGCAACAGTCCCAAATAGATCGCCAGCTTGGACAGTATTAAGCCCAATAAACCTTATTCCAATATCAGAGAGTGTAATTGACCCTGCACCTAATGTCCCATTGTTTTTTACATCTATGCCCAAAATATAGCTACTTGTTCCATCTGTAATTGTCCCAAAGGAGACATCATAGACATTTATACTTGGAGAAACAGGGATTATTGTTGCTAGAGTTGATGTTGCAGGGGTCATATTTAGCTCTAAATAAACATCGTCATTTGCTGCCTCAACAACGGAGTTTGTATCTGTTCCAACATAGCAATTAAATGTCTTTGTTGAATAAGAAGATGCTGTGCCTAATACCTCAAAAACAAGGTAGAATGTCTTTGAACCTTGACCTTGAATTTGGGTTTGGCTATTCTCTGGTAGGGTTATAGAAAATGTCCCATTCTGACTTAATGTAAATGTTGTGATGCTTGCAATCAGGGTATTTGTCCCATAAAGGGATATTGTCCCAAATAGCCTTTGGCAATCTGTTGATGTAAGTGGTGATGCTCCATTTGTAAGCCTTGCCGAGAGGGTGGCAAATTCAATTGCCCCGGCAGATGCTACACCATTATGCTTAATAAAGATGGAAAGGATGGCAGAGGTTCCTAAATCCTTTATTTTGGAAATCCCAAGGTCAGATACGACAAAATCGGGATTTACCGGCACAGCCAGGCAAAGGGTTGAGGTTTCTGAAGTTGATGTTTGGCTTGCTGAAATTTGCTCATCTGTATTAAAATCCTCAATAATCACGGTTTCTGTTCCAATCCAGGCATTAAACCATCTTGTCGGTGTTCCAGAGGCATCGGCTTTCATAGAAACAGCAAGGAAATATGTCTTAGTTGACGCCCCATCTATCCTTGTTGTATTTGAGCCATCCTCAAACCCAATGCTCATTGTCCCCTCAGGGCTTAAGCTTATGTTGGTTATATCCTTTATTAGGGTATCCGTGCCATATACCCTGATGCTTGAAAACAAAGAGGAAGCAGAGCCAGAATTTAAGGGTCTTGTCCCATCTGTCCATCTAATAGAAAATGTGGCAAGCTCAATTGCGGCATCGGTAATCGTGCCAGTATGGATAATATCTATTCTTAAAAGGTCATCTAAAGAGCCATCCTTTATTTTATAATCAGAGACATTATTTGTAATCACAATCTTTGGGGCTGGTGCCCTTCCCTCTGCTGTGGTAAGGCTTGAGGTTATTGTCTCCGTTGGGTTTATGCTTAATGTCCCTTGGGTATTGTTATTTAAAATGACAAGGTCAGTGTCAACATCCATTGATGCCCTGAATGTCCTTGTTGCTTCTTGGGCTGCCCCATCTTTCACATAAACCACCAAGAAATACCTTGTGGTAGAGCCAGCTGAGATGGTAGAGGTGCAAGGAATAAGGGAATTAGCAGAAATTCCCGAGGTAAGAGAACCAATTTCACTATCACCTAGCCCAAATGAGCCATTGCCATTGTCTTTGTAAAGAGAGATTGTGCCAAATAAATTTGCGGCATTATTCAAAGGTGTTATCCCATCTGAGGTAAAATGCACCGTGGCAGTAGAAAGCCTTATGTTGGCAACCAAGGTTTGTGAGCCATCGTTATGGGAAAGGTCAATTACCAGCAAATCATCCATTTTTCCCTCGGTAATCTTTGCGGGAGCAGAATCTGTTGCGGTTCCTGTCGGATTCCTTAGGACAACATTAACCAGGGGGGTTGAGGTGCAGGGTTCGGTTGGCTGCAAAGAATAAATGCCATCATTTGGAATTCGGACAATAGATTCGTCTCCATCAATAATTACACAAAATGTGGGTGTGCCATAGGGATAAAGGTTTGTTGCACTTCCATTTAGCTCAGCAACCAAGAAGTAGTAATACCTGGATGTCTCAGTATCAAGGGGTGTATGGGAGACAAGCCCAATTGCCATTGTCCCATTGGTTAAATTAAAGCTTGTTACAGTTGCAACCTTTGTATCATCAGAGGGGCTCCATATGGTATCTGCGCTCCTCCAGAGAGAGAGATGTTTAAGGAGGTAAGAGGCAGATTGGGAATCCATAGGAGCCCCTAATGTATTGGTTGCCAATTTTATGGTAATTGTTGCAAGCTCTAATGTTGAGGTTGAGGGAACGCCAAAGTGGGAGAATGTAAGCATCAAGAGGTCATTTTGCTCTGAATTTGTCATTCTGTAGCTTAATGTAACCGTTGATACCTCAACCTTGGGGTCTCCTGATTGAACTATTATTGTAGTTGATGTTGCAACATTTATGCCTTTTACACCACAATTTATATCTGTGTTTGCATCCTTACAAATGGTATCTGTTCCCGATATTGTTGCATTGAATGTATGCGTTCCATTATCTCCTCCATATTCTGATGCTAAACCACCTATCTTTACACGAAGGGTATATGTGTTTGTAGAATTAGGGGACACCCAGCAATCAGGGTTATTGTCAGGAAGGTTAATCGTCATTGAACCATTGGGAAGCGTAGTAATCTCAGAGGTATTAGAACCAAAAAGCTCTGTCTCTGTAGTGCCAGAGGATAAGGAAACCCTTGATAAGATATTCTTAAAATCATCTATGCTTAAAGGAATTGAACCAGAGCCAAATACAACATCCAAGGAACAAAGCTCAATATCTGCATCCTTGCTATCCCCTGTATGAAAAACCTCAATCTTTAAAAGCTCTACCCTCTCCTCGCCATTGTATTTTGTAACCGGAGGGTCTCCTAAGACAAGGTTTGTTATAGTAATGTTTGGAGATGAGGGTGTGCCTTGAATAAGAATGGTAGTTGATGTTACAGGGTCTGTTGGATTTATGGTAAGTTGCTTGTTAGACGATGAGCCAATGATTATGCAGTCTATATCTCCATCAATCCTAAAGCTAAATGTGCTGGTGGCAAGTGTGCTTGCGGTTGCCCAGAGGGATGCCGAGATTGTATATGTCTTGGTTGAAGCAGAGCCAATCTGAAAGCTTGAATCCAAAGTATCAAAGGTAAAGATTGTCAGAGAGCCAATGTTTGTCTGGGTTATAGTTGCAATTCCTCCCTGATATAGCGTAATGGTTGAAAATAATTGCCTTGCATCCTTATCGCTCAATGTATTTGTCCCATCTAGCAAAGTAATGGTTAGGGTAGAAAACTTAATTGCCTCTCCTTGCGAATTATTGATAACATTAAGTTTTAGGATGCTCTCTGTTTCTCCCTCGGTCATCTTAGGAGGGCTTGGCGTATTGTCTAAAACCGAGACAGATGGGTTTGTTCCCATAATGGTAGTAATGGTTGATTTGACAATATCAGTGGTTGAACCTAAAAGCAAAAATCCATCCTTTGTCCAACATTTTGGATAATTCCTCTCATCAATTGTGGCAGAAAATGTATTTGTGGATGCTCCAGAAGCGGTTACGGTAAGTTCCACAACCAAAAAGTATGTCTTTGTGCTTGCTGCATCTATCCATGTATCTGTAGATGAGGCAAAATCAAAGGTCAGTGTTCCCCCAACAAGGCTTATCTCTGCATTTGTCTTTGTTCCTATCCTTGTCCCTTGATATACAACAAATAAATTTTTAAATATCGCCTTTGCATCATCGGTTGACAAAACATTGGTTTGGTTTTTGGTAAATTTTACCGTAAGAGAGCCAAACCTTATTGAACCTGCCCCTTCTATACCATTGTGTATAATATCTATCTTAAGGATATTGCTGCTTGTTCTCTCAACCATTGTTAAAGGTGCGACATCAGAAACATCTATAGTTGGCTCTTTTGGAATGCAGGAGACCATTCCAGATGAACCAGGGTTGGTTGAGTATATACCAATAGGTATAGAATTATCCCTAATGTCATTCAAACGGCAATCGGAATCAGGATCAAGGGTTAGGCTAAAGCTCGAGGGGGTTCTTCCTGAGGCACTCCCAAGGGTTTCAAAAACAACAAAGAAGTATTTTGTCTCTGAACCAGCAATGTAGGTCTGTGTTCCCGAAAGGCTTAATGTGCCTGAAAGGGTTGATGAACCAACCAGGGTATCATTTAAGCTAAAGATGGTATCAGTAGAGTGATAGACATAAGCCATTTTTATTAAGGATGAATCAAAGCTTAAGGTAATTGAGGCAAAGGTAATTGAGCCAGCGCTTATTGTTCCCTGATTGGTTACATTAAGCCTTATAATGTCATCAATTGCTGTATCAGTAATCGTGGTAGGCGATTGTGAATTATCCAGGGTTATGGTGGCAGTGGTTGGGATGGGGGTAATCTTGGCTGATGTCTTGGGAAGGGCTCCCGATATGGTGGTTGGAATAAAG
>JBFMDZ010000001.1 GCA_040753555.1 bacterium | reverse complement strand
AGGTTAATAAAACTAGTGCAAATGAAGGTTAATCTTTTCCATAAGGTATAATTTTTGGTAATATTTTTACAATCTTACCCATCTTCCCTATAACCTTAAAACCTTATCGCTGAAAATTGGTTTAAAGCCCTACAATGGAATGTTTTGATGGTATTTAACAAAAAAATCTACAAAGGAAAAAAGAGGCTATCTTTATTATGATGTGTTTTTGATATAATATATCCTGTTTAGAAGGTAATTCTGGACAAAGGTAGCGAAATATAGGAATTTATCAGAAGGCCCATAGGCAATTTTAATCTTGCTTTAAATATTCTCTTTAGTTATAATTATCTTGATGCACAAATTTTTTTCACCTGAAAGTATAGCCATTGTTGGAGCCTCCAGGGAGAAGGGAAAGGTTGGCTATGAGATTCTTTCAAATATTATCCTGTCAGGTTTTAAGGGAAAGATTTTCCCTATAAATCCATCTGCAGATGAAATATTAGAAAGAAAATGCTTTTCCTCCCTTTTTGAAATAAAAGAAAGAATAGAGCTTGCTATTATTATTGTAAAGAATACCATTGTTCCCAATGTATTAGAGGAATGTGGAAGGTTAAAGATAAAAAATGCAATTATTATAAGCGCAGGGTTTAAAGAAGCTGGGATTGCCGGATTAAGCTTAGAGAATAAAATAAAAGAAATTGCCAAAAATTATGAAATAAAGATAATTGGCCCAAATTGCCTTGGCTTAATTGATACCCAAACCCCCCTCAATGCTTCATTTTCCCGCATATTTCCAGAAAAAGGCACTATCTCATTTATCTCACAATCGGGTGCCTTATGCACAGCAATCCTTGATTGGGCAAAAGAAAAGAATATAAGCTTTTCAAAGTTTATAAGCTTTGGGAATGGATGCGATGTAGCTGAGATTGAGCTTATTGAATATCTCATAGATTGTCCGAACACATCGGTAATTGCCCTATATCTTGAAGGGACAAAGGATGGAAAAAGATTTATTGATATAGCCAGCAGGTCAAAAAAGCCTATTATCTTATATAAATCTGGGAAAACAGATGCCGGGAAAAGGGCAATATCCTCCCATACAGGCTCTCTTGCAGGAAGTGAGAAGGCATGGGAATCTGCAATTTCCCTTTCTGGAATAATAAAGGTAGATTCAATAGAAAAGCTCTTTCTCTTTAGCCATTCCTTTGCAACTCAAGAAAAACCAAAGGGAAGGAATATGGTTATCCTTACAAATGCAGGAGGGCCTGGGATAATAGCATCAGATTGTCTTGTGGGAAAAAACATCTCCCTTTCCGTCCTTCCAAAGGAAACCGTAAACCTTCTTAAAGAAAACCTTCCTCCATCTGCCTCTCCCTATAATCCTGTTGATATTCTAGGAGATGCCCTTTCTGATAGATACAATTTTGCAATAGAAACTATTACCAATGAGCCTGGTGTAGATGGAATAATTGTTATCTTAACCCCTCAGGCAATGACAGAGATAGAGAAAACAGCTGAAATTATTATAAAATTTAAGGATAAAAAGCCAATATTCCCTGTTTTTATGGGAGGAGCTGAGCTAACACCTGCAATTTCCTTATTTAAAAAGCACAATATCATCAATTACCTATTTCCAGAGGATTGTGTTTCATATCTTTCTGCCTGCCTTGATGCAAAAAAGCCCCATATTCATAAGGAATTGCCTGAATTTCATCCAAAAAGGGATATTGTAATGGATGTTTTTAATAATGCAAAAGCTGAAGGAAGAAATCAGTTAAGCGAGATTGAAGCATATAAGGTAATAGGGGCATATGGAATACCCTATCCTAAAACATTCCTTGCTAAAAGCCTTAAGGAAATAAGTGAAATAGACCTTGAATATCCCCTTGTTGCAAAGATTGCCTCACCCGATATTTTACATAAATCAGATATTGGCGGTGTCCTTGCTGGAATTAAGACAAAAGATGAATTGAAAATTGCCTATATTGAGATAATTGAGAATGCAAAGAGGCTTGCAAAGGAGGCAAGAATATTCGGGGTTCTTATTCAAGAAGAGGCACCAAAGGGACAGGAATTGATAATTGGGCTAAATAAAGACCCACAATTTGGACACCTTCTTATGGTTGGGCTTGGCGGCATTTATGTTGAGGTTTTAAAGGATGTTTCATTTGGGATAATTCCTGTATGCTACGATTGTTGCAAAGATATGCTCTATAGCCTTAAATCATACCCCATTCTTCATGGAATAAGGGGAGAAAAGGGAATAGATTTTGAAAGCGTTATATCAACAATCCTTAAAATTTCACAACTTTCAATGGATTTTCCCGATATAATTTCATTAGACATAAATCCATTAAGGGCTTATAATAAAGGGTGTTTTAGCCTTGATTGTAAGATAATATTGGAGGAATAAGATGAAAAAGATATTTTTTACAACAACAAAGGAGTATTCTGGGGTATCTGCGGTTGTTATTGGGTGTATTCTTCTTTTGAAGGAGAAAGGGTTAAGGGTAGGGTATATGAAACCATTAGGCTATTTGCCTATACATAAGGATGGTATCTGGACAGACATTGATAGCTCTTTTGTCTTTTCTATCCTTAATGAAAAAGAAAATGCTGGTCTTTCCTCTCCATTTGTCCTTAATGAGGAGGTCATAGAGGATTTTCTTGATGGAAAAATGAGCTTCAAAGAAGGTAAATTAGAAGAGGCTTATAATTTCCTTTCAAAGGATAAGGATGTCTTCATATTTGAGGGAGGATTTAATATCTATCAGGGAAGAAGCTTTGGAATGAGTGGGTTTGAGGTGGCTAATAAATTTGACTTACCCGTTGTCCTTATAGAAAGGTTCAAAAAAATGGAGGTATCTGATAGGGTTCTTTTGATGAAGGAGATTCTTAAAGAAAGGCTTAAGGGTGTAATCTTAAATATGGTCTTTGATGAAGATATGGAATCTGCAAAAAAGGAAGCAACAAACCTTTCTAAAAATGGCATTTCTGTCTTTGGCATAATCCCCTGGACAAATGTCCTACAATCTAGCTCAATTAAGGCATTGAAAGATGAGCTTGGTGCAGAGGTTCTTTGTGCACAGGAATATATTGACAAATTAGTCCAATCCGTAATGATTGGAGCAATGGATGCAGAACATGCTTTGACATTCTTCCAGAGAAAGAAAAACCTTGCTGTAATAACAGGTGGGGATAGGGCTGATATTCAGCTTGCCGCATTAGAGGCACATTGTGTTTGTTTAATCCTTACAGGAGGCTTTCCTCCATCTGATATTATTTTAGGCTTGGCAAATCAGAAAAATGTTCCAATTCTTCTGGTTGGATATGATACCTTAACAACAGCCCAAAAGGCAGAATGGCTAATAGGACACTCAAGGACACACGAGAAAGAAAAACTCTCCTTGCTTACTTCCTTAATTAAGGAGAATGTTAAAATAGACGAATTATTAGCTTAAGGATGGCAGGTTTGCTTGTCTTCTTCTTTTCTTTTTCCCTCTATCTTCTAACAATAACGCCCTCTGTTGATCTTCACGATTCAGGAGAGATGATAACAGCTGGATATAGCCTTGGCATATCACATCCACCCGGATACCCTTTGTATTGCATACTTGGAAAGGTTTTGATGACCTTTATCCCTATTGGAAACATTGCTTTAAGGATGAATTTTTTCTCTTGTCTCTCTGCTAGCCTTACCTCTATGTTCCTTTGTTTTATAGGAATGAGGCTTTACAAAGACAAAATCATAGCAATTGTCCCAGCCCTTGTTTTTTCTTTTTCAAAGATATTCTGGCAGCAGGCTGTAATTTCTGAAAAATATACCCTAAATGCCCTTTTCCTTAGCCTACTTATCCTTATCCTCCTCAAATTGAGAGATAACTCAAAACTTAGAAACCAAAACTCAAAACTATGGTATTTATTTTCATTTACATTAGGCCTCTCTTTTTGCCACCATTTGCAAACAATATTTATCATTCCATCAGCAATATTCCTTATTTTTTCTACATTAAAACGCAAGAAAGAAAAGAAGGCTCAAGGCTCAAGGCTTAAGGCTCAAGGCTCATTGATATTGCTATTCTTCTTCCTTCCCCTTTTGCTTTATACTTACCTTCCAATAAGAGCAGCATCGAATCCAGAGGCAAATTGGGGATCTCCTGATACATTAGAAAGGTTTATCTCACATATTACAGCCAAAGAATATAGCCATTATTTTACACCTTTTGAGCAATGGCTTTCAAATTTTAAATCATCTCTTTCCTTCTTTCCATCACAATTTACCTTTTTTATCCTAATTCCAGCAATAATTGGAGGGTTTATTATGGCATCTAAAAAAAGAAATGAGGCAATATTTTTTTCCCTTATAATTATTTTTGACATCCTTCATTCCATAAGATACCAGATTCATAACATTGAGGATTATTATATCCCAACATTTCTTATCCTTTCTATATTCCTTGGCGAATTTCTTGTCTTTGCAAAAAATAAAGTAAAAACAATGAGATTTTTCTTCCTCCTTATCCCTTTAATCCCTTTCTTTACAAACTATTACTATGCAAATAGAGACAGGGATTTTTATTCCTATGACTATGGAAGGAATATTTTAGACCCCTTAAAAAAAAATTCTATTCTTCTCATTATGGGAGATACATTTGCCTTTCCCTTATGGTATTTACACTTTGTTGAGAATGTAAGAAGGGATGTATCCTTGATTGATAAGCTTGAATTAAGGTATTCGTGGTATTGCGAAGATATAAAAGAAAGATATAAAGATATTGCCTTTTCCTTTGAGCCTTCAAAAAAGGAAGACCCAGCTCTTATAGGGACAAGGTTTGTTGATATTGTCCATAGAAATGTTGAAAGAAGAGGAATCTATGTTCCCCTTCCATTTGCAAATGAGGTAGCACAAAGCCATTTTCTTCTTCCCTGTGGAATTGTTCATAAGATCCTTCCAAAAGGGCTTTCATATCAAAAGATTTTAGATGAGACCAAAAAAAGCACATTTAGATTTAAATATAGAAAAACAAATGTTTTTATGGAGGAGAGGACAAGGCATAACTACGACAATTATGCAATTGCCTATGAGGGAAGGGCAGGATTTCTTGCCGAAAGAGGGCTTTATGATGAGGCGATATTTTGCCTTAAAAGCGCAATAAAGATAGACCCAAATAAACCAAGCTCTTTTTATAACCTTGGGATTCTCTATAGGGATTCAGGAAAATTGGATAAGGCAGAAGAAATATTTAAGAATATGATAAAAAATTTTAAGGGAGCGGATGGACATTATGGATTGGGGATGGTATATCAGAAGAAAAATAAACTTGATGATGCAATTAAAGAATACAAGGAGGCAATTTCACTTGACCCCAAAAGAATATTTATTTATCATAGTTTAGGCTCTGCTTATCTTGAAAAAGGGATGTTTAATGAGGCAATTAAAGCATTTAAGGATGCCTTAGAAATTGAGCCACAGGATCCAAATTCATACTATAATTTAGGGGTTACCTATTGGAAGGCTGGAAGAATACAAGATGCAATTTCTGCCTATAGAAAGGTATTGGAGATTTCTCCAAATTATCCTGGGGTTTTAGATTCTTTAAGGATATTGGAGGGAAGATGAATGTATTTATAAGCAAGGAAGATATTGAGAAGAAAATAGATGAGCTTGCCTTTAAAATCTCATCAGAACATCCAGATGGCTTAATTGCCATTGGTGTTTTAAAAGGGGCTTGGGTATTTATGGCAGACCTTATAAGAAGGTTAACCTGCCCTGTATATATAGATTTTATCAAGGTGTCAAGCTATAAAGGAAAAGAGACAACAGGAGAAATTAGCCTTTCTTTTTCTCCATCCATCCCTATTTATAAAAAAAATGTTCTTATTATTGAAGATATTGTAGATACAGGGATAACATTAAGCTATCTTAAGGAATATTTTAAAAGCAAAGTGCCAGAGAGCCTAAAATTCTGCTGCCTCCTTGATAAGCCAGAGAGAAGAAAGAGGGAATTTATCCCAGATTACATTGGATTTACTATCCCCGATAAATTTGTTGTAGGATATGGCCTTGATTGCAATGAAGAATATAGAAACCTTCCATATATTGCTGTAATTGAGTAATATGTTTGGATGCTTGTATGTATTCAGCTAAATCGGAACTTCCGTAGCAAAAATTGGTACGTGTTTAGTTAATATTTAAAAAAAGCGTAACTATTCAGTATATCGTATTTTATATGTTTGGCTGTTTTAAAATTCATCCATTCTATAATAAATCCCAAATCCCAAGTTCAAATGTCAAAAAAATGTCCAATTTCCAATGTCCAATATCATTTCAAATTATTGGGATTTGGACATTGGGATTTCATTTGTCATTGGGATTTGGACATTGGGATTTTTATTCTTTGGCTTCATTATTTTCCTTAACATTATCTAAACATATACATTCCTTATTTCCCTATAGGGTGAATAGTTACAAAAAAGCAATGAAATAAGTGAGAAGTAAGAAGTAAAAGATGAAAAAGAATGAAGAATTAAGACAAAGGTTTAATAAGAAACATTTACTTCCCACTTCCCACTTCTATATTCTGTGCCGTTGTGCCTTGTTCATCCCTTTATCACCCCAAGTGGGACAAGACGGGCTACCTTCTTTGATATTCCAGCGCAAACGAGGACATTAACAACCTCATCAACATTTTTATATGCCTCTGGCATCTCTTCAGCCAATGTTTCTATACCTGCTGACCTTACAATTATCCCCTGTTTCTTTAGCTCATAGTCTATCCTTCTACCTTTTGCCTTTTTGATTGCACCTGTCCTTGAGAGAACCCTTCCTGCACCATGGCAGGCTGTTCCAAATGTTTCCTCAAACCCTTTTTCTGTTCCTACAAGAACATAGGATGCCCTTCCCATATCACCTGGAACAATAACAGGCTGTCCAACCTCTTTGTATTTTGGTCCAATTTCCTTATGACCTTTGGGAAATGCCCTTGTTGCACCCTTTCTATGAACAAATAATTTCTTTGAAATTCCATCTACAATATGGGTTTCTATCTTTCCAATATTATGGGCAACATCGTAGATAAGGTCTATACCAAGCGATTTTGGATTTTCTCCAAAAAACTTTGAAAATGCCTGTCTTGTAAGGTGCATAAGGCATTGCCTATTTGCCCAGGCATAATTAGCCGCAGATGCCATTGCTCCGATATATGCCTTTCCCTCCTTTGAAGAAACAGGTGCACAGCAAAGCTGCTTATCTGCTAATGCTATCCCATATTTTCTTGAAGCATCAAGCATTGTTTTTACATAATCCTCGCAGACCTGATAGCCAAGACCACGAGAGCCAGAATGAATCATAATTGTTATCTGGTCTTTGAATAAACCATAGGCATTTGCTATTTTTTCATCATATATCTCTCCTACCCTTTGAATCTCAAGGAAGTGATTTCCAGAGCCAAGTGTTCCAAGCTGACCCCCTCCCCTTTCCAATGCCCTCTGGCTTACCATATCAGGATCTGCTAAATCCAGGTATCCTCCCTCCTCTATTGCATCCAAATCCTCTTTCCATCCGTACCCCCTTTTAACCGCCCATTCCGCACCCTGCAATAAGACATCTTCTTCCTCCTTTCCAAATACCTTAATAGCTCCCTTTGAGCCTAATCCAGAGGGGATGGTTTGAAAAAGAAGATTAACGAGTTCTTCAATTCTATCCTTTATATCCTCTAATTTTAAATTTGTCCTTACCAGCCTGATGCCACAATTTATATCAGAGCCAACACCGCCAGGGGAGACAACACCACCTTTTTCAATATCTGTTGCCGCTACACCACCTATGGGAAGGCCATATCCCCAGTGTATGTCAGGCATAGCTAAAGAATATTTAACAATGCCAGGAAGGGTTGCAACATTTGCAACTTGAATGGGTGTATTATCTGCCTTTATATGGGTAAGAAGCTTTTCTGTGGCATAGATAAGACCAGGAACCCTCATATCATGCCTAAAGCTCTTTGGTATCTGCCACCTATAGTCGTCTATTCTTTCGAGAGGGCCCTTCCAAACGCCTTCCATACTATAAATTTACAATCTCTTAAAGATTTTGTCAATCTTGTACCCAAACAAAATTGACTGCCCTAGGGTAGAGGGTATCCATCTTTATCCCATACAAGGGATCTTTCTAATTCATCGTACGTGTTTAGCTAATATTTAAAGAAAGCAATGAAATAAGTAATAAGTAAGAAGTAAAAGATGAAAAAGAATGAAGAATTAAGACAAAGGTTTAATAAGAAACATTTACTTCCTACTTCCTACTTCCCACTTCTATATAAGGTGAATGAATTATAAAGCACCTAAACACATACAAAATATAAGTAGGTTTTTGTTTAAATTCTTGCTTTTTATAATTTTTTAGATTATACTTAAATTATGGATAATAAGACAATTTTGGAAAAGGATGTTAGGGTTTTAAGGGGTCTGATTGCTGGGTTGGAATCAGAGCTTTCGGAAATGCAGGAAAGGACAAAGGAGAGGGAGGAAAGGGTAAAGACTATTTATTCCTCACTAGAGGCAATTTCATTAAAGGCAGAAATCCTTCAGGAGATAAATGAGATGCTTGGCTTAGACCTTGAGGTGGACGACCTCCTCTCATTGATTATGGATTCTGTCCTTCGTTTTATGAGAACCGATGCAGGCTCTATCCTTCTTTTAGACAAAAGCGAAACAAAACTTATCTTTAAGGTGGCAAAGGGACCAATGGCAGATGATGTAAAGAAATTTGATGTTCCATTAGGAGAGGGCATTGCAGGCTGGGTAGCAAAGGAGGGACAGCCCTTAATTGTTCCAAATCCTTTAGAAGACAAAAGGTTTAAGAGGGATATTGCAGAAGAAATAGGCTATCTTCCATATAACCTCCTTTGCGTTCCCTTGAAGGCAAAAAGAAAGGTGATTGGTGTTATTGAGGTTATCAATACATTGGGAAAGGAGGCTTTTACAAAGGATGATGAGGAGCTTCTTTTAAGTATCTCAAATCAAATAGGCGTTCTTATTGAAAATGCCTCCCTTTTCTATGACCTTGTTAGAAAGGTCTCAGAAAAGACCGTTTTAACAGAGGTTGCAAGGACAGTAAATTCAACCTTAAACATTGATAGGGTATTAGAAATATCAATGAAGCTTGTAGCCCAGCTAATGAGGGCTGAGGCAAGTTCTTTAATGATTTTGGACAAAGAAAAAAATGAGCTTATATTTAAGGTTGCACTTGGAAAGAAGGGAGAAGATGTAAAGGAGATAAGGATTCCTTTAGGTGTTGGTATTGCTGGATATGTTGCAGAAAGGGGAGAGCCTTTGATTGTTCCAGATACAAGCAAAGACCCTAGGTTTTTTAAAGATGCAGATGAAAAATCTGGGTTTCAAACAAGGTCTATTATTTGTGTTCCCCTTAAAATAAAGAATAAAATAATCGGTGTTGCAGAGGCAATAAACAGGGTAGGAGGGACATTTGCCGATGAGGATATAGAGCTTTTTGAGGCGATAGCCCTTCAAATTGCCATTGCCCTTGAGAATGCATCCCTTTACAAAGAGCTTGAAGACCTATTCCTTTCAATTATCATATCCCTTACAGCAACCATTGATGCAAAGGATCCATATACCCATGGACACTCCCAGAGGGTTTGTGAATATAGCCTTGCAATAGGAGAAGAGATGGGTTTGTCAAGGGATGAGATAAAGGAGCTTAAATTGTCCAGCCTTCTTCATGACATTGGAAAGATAGGAATAGATGAAAAAATCTTAAGAAAACCTGCAAAGCTTACAGATGATGAGTTTTCAGAAATAAAGAAGCACCCAGGAACAGGTGCAAATATTATTGAGCATATAAAAAAGCTTGAATGTATTATCCCTTCTATTAAGCACCACCACGAAAGGTTTGAAGGTGGAGGTTATCCAGATGGATTAAGAGGAGAAGATATACCCCTTTTCTCAAGGATAATAGCTGTGGCAGATACCTATGATGCTATGACATCTGATAGGCCCTATAGAAAGGGGCTTGAGCCTGAGATAGCTTTGGCTGAGGTAGAAAAATGCAAAGGCTCACAATTTGACGAAAAATGTGCAGATGCATTTATTCTAGCATATAAAAACGGAAAGATAAAGAAAAAAGATGATTTGGAACTTGCTTTTAGCCCACTTACTAGCTGATTTTCCCCTTCAGACACGAACCCTATTTGAGCTAAAAAAAAGGAGCGTATGGGGTGTAATGCTTCATAGCTTGGTATGTGTTTTGCTTGTCATTATTCTTGTTCCCCATCTTTTACTAAAGCCTGTAAGCCTTCTTTTGTTTTTTGTTTCACATACCTTATTTGATTGGCTAAAGATAAAGATGACAGACAAATGGCCTAGCCTGGATAACATTATCTTTTTTATATTAGACCAAATTTTTCATCTTGTTATTATTTTGATTGTTGCTAAGCTTTGGCTTTGTGAAAATATCTACTCCCTTTCACAGGTTAAGTATGTCTCCCTTTATTGCATTGTAGGACCAGCATCTATGATACTTTTATTTTATTTTAAAAGGCTTTTTTATAGATATGAAACATCTGTTGTTGTTTCAAAAAGAAGCTGGTATGGTGCATTTGAGAGGATGGTTTTATTTACCCTTGTTCTACTTCCTTCTCCATTTTATTTTGCTATTCCATTTGTTCTTATGTTAAGGGGATGGTTATTTGAAGAGGAAAGGGATACAGCCCTTGACCTTGTTGTCTCAACAGTAATTGCTGGGTTTTGTGGCCTTGCTTTAAAAATTTTCCTGTGAAGCAAATAATCTTCGCTATCACAGGCGCCTCTGGTATTATTTATGGAAAGAAAACCCTTGAGGCAATTAGCAAGGAATACAGGGTTTCTCTTATGATTTCAGATAATGGCATTCTTGTTGGAAAGAAGGAGCTTGGAATAGACCTTAAAAGCTCCCTCTGCTCCCTGCCAAATACCTCTTTTTTTGATTACAAAAATATTGATTCTGAAATTGCCTCTGGTTTTTTCTTGTGCTTGGGTATGATAGTTTGCCCCTGTAGTATGAAAACCCTATCTGCCATAGCTTATGGAGCTTCAGAGAATTTAATCCAAAGATGTGCTGATGTCTGCCTTAAGGAAAGAAAGAGGCTTATTCTTGTTCCAAGGGAAACACCCCTCTCTGAGATACACCTTGAAAATATGCTGAAATTAAGAAAGATGGGTGCTGATATCCTTCCTGCAATGCCTGGTTTTTATGAAGCTCCAAAGACAATAGATGACCTTGTGGGATTTATTGTAAGGAAGGTTATTTCCTTGTTGACAAAGGAATGAAATTTTTATTAAAATAAAAGAATGAAAGCAATATGTTTTTTGTGTTTGGGTTTATTGATAGGGGGTTGTGCGGCAACATCAACTGAGCCAAAGGCGAGGGTTGATACATCAATGGAGGCTGAAATGCCTCCTTATTCAGGGCCAAAGGCATCTCTGGCTGTTTCCAAATTTGAATGGAAGGCAAAAGAAGCAGAAAATGGAGTAAAAGATGGCTTAAGGGATATGCTAACAACCGTTCTTGTCCAATCAAAGAGGTTTAAGGTTTTAGAAAGGCAAGAATTGGGGAGTATAAAGGATGAAATAGGTTTAAGCGAGAGTAGCTATGCTGATGAAAGGGAAGGAATAGAAAAGGGAAAGATTAAGGTCGCGGATATTTTGGTTGTTGCCGCTATAACTGGATGGGAGCCAGGTGCAGAAAAGACAGGCGGTGGTGTTGGTGGATTTGGTCCAGGTTGGCTGGGTGCTATTGGTGGTGCATTTAAAAAATCCTATCTGGCAATGGACATTAGGATAATTTCCTCTGCTACAAGTGAGATTTTAGCCTCAACAAGGATTGAAGGGGAGGCAAAAGAGGTTGACCTTGGAGTATTGGCAGGAGGGATATTTGGCTCTGTTCCACTTGGGGCAGCCCTTTCAAAGTATTCAAAAACACCAATGGAAAAGGCGATAAGGGTCTGTCTAAAAGAGGCTGTAAAATATATATCAGAGAATACACCAAAAGAATATTTTAAATACTAAAAAGCTGGTCGTAAAGATACATAACAAAATCTCTTGTGTCGGCCCTTCGCTTCGGGCTTTAAATCCTTATTTTTAAGTTTTATTTGCCTATTTTGCTGGGGTGCCAGGATTCGAACCTGGGATGGCAGATCCAAAGTCTGCTGACTTACCGCTTGTCGACACCCCATAAAAACTTAAAACTAAAAGCGAAAAACTAAAAACCACATAGTAAAATCAAATTTCAAAAATCAAAATGTTGAATTTTTTATATTTTATCATCCCCTTATGTTTTTCACAAGCTCAATAAAGTGTTTGCCCTTGGGAAGGAATAATATTCTACGCTTGTTTGTATCTTTCTTCCGCTCTTCCGCTCTTCTGCTCTTCTGCTCTTCCACTATATGGCTTATACTTATCTTAAGGTATTGGAAAGGAAGAAAATTAGATGCCTTTTCTCCCCATTCAATTACAGATATACCATTTGAAAATAAAAAATCATCAAAGCCTATATCCTCATTTTCGGCTATCCTATAGAGGTCAAAATGGTAAAGGGGGATTGTTCCTTTATAAATATTTAATAAAGAAAAGCTTGGAGAATTAACAGGTTCCTTTATAGAAAGCCCTTTTGCTATCCCCTGGATAAATGTTGTCTTCCCAGAACCAAGCTCACCAATTAAAGAGACTATATCCCCTTTTGTAAGAAGAAGAGAGAGCCTTTCTCCCAAATCTTTTGTTTGCGAAGGAGAGCTTGTTATTATCTCAAATCTCTCTAAAATGCTCATAGCCCTTTGTCTCAATTCTTTCTCCATCAAGGAATACCCCTTTTTTGCTTATAACCTCACCAATTATTGTTATAAAGGAAGGGATAGTCGTTTTGGTCGGAAATGTTGCTAAAAGCTCATAATCATCACTATAAAAACAATCGGAAAAATCTGCTCCATCCTCAATGGGAATGAGCCTCTTTTTAATAGACATTCCATTGTTGCTTGATGTAGAAAGATGGTATAAATCCATCATTAAGCCATCAGATATATCAATCATTGATGTTGCAAAATCCTTTAAAATTAAACCCTCTTTTATCCTTGGGCTTGGTAGAAGATAGCGTTTTTTTAGATTTTCAAACCCTTGCAGCCCTTCCTTTAATATCTGTAGACCTTTTTTTGCACCACCAAGCCTTCCGGTTACACCTATTAGGTCGCCTGGTTTTGAACCAACCCTTGTAATGGGTTTTTCTGCACTTCCCAAAATACTTACTGTAATAATAAGTTTCTCAGATTCTATTGTATCGCCACCTACTATTTTCATATCAAACCCTGCTGCTATATCTTTCATTCCAGAATAAATCTTAAAAATTGCAGAAAGCTCATAATCCCTTGGGACTCCTAATGCTATTAAGGCATAAAAGGGAATTCCTCCCATTGCAGCAATATCTGAAATAGAAGATGCACAAGCCCTATAGCCTATTTCGTAAAATGATGAAAAATCCAGGCTAAAATGCGTTCCTTCTATAGATGTATCACAACAAAAAAGTAGGTTTTTCTCTTTTTGTGGAACAATATAGGCATCATCGCCTATTGGAAGGGTTTTTTTAAGGTTTTTAATGAGGCCAAATTCGCCTATTTTAGAAAGCCTCATAAAAAATCAGAGGGATTTAGGTTTCTAAGCTCTTCTTTAAACCTTAAAACCTCCTCATCGCTAATAGGTGTTTGCTCAAAAGAATTTATAAACTTTATAGATTTATCTACAAATATAGGAGAATTTGTCCGCAAAGCCAGGGCTATTCCATCTGATGGCCTTGAATCAATCTCTATAAAACCTCCATTCTTGGAAACAATAAGCTTTGCATGGTATGTATTATCTAAAATATGGGTGATTATTACACGATTAAGCTCTCCACCAAGGTTTATAAGGATATCCTTAAGGAGGTCATGCGTCATTGGTCTTGGTGTCATTATTCCCTCTAATGCAAGAAGTATTGATTGTGCTTCAAGTAGACCAACCCATATAGGAAGCTCTCTTTCGTCTTTATCCCTTAGGATAATAATAGGCATATTGGTTATGTTGTCTAATGCTATACCAGAGACAGACACCTCAACCATTTTTAAGTATTTCCTCTATTCTATTTGTAAATCCCTTTGGATCAAAAGGCTTTAAAAAGAATCTCTTTGTCTCAACAAGCTCCTTTGGAACATCATTTTCATTTACTATTCCAGAGACAATTATAAATTTTGTCTTATCCTTTAGCCTTTCATAAATCTCCAACCCACTTAATTTTGGCATTTTTACATCGCAGATTACTAGCTCTGGCTTTTCTTCTTCGAATGTCCTAATACACGATTCTCCATCATTCGCTAAAATTACCTCAAAATCAGCCAATTCAAGGATAAGCTTTAAGAATAACCTTATGTCATCTTCGTCCTCTGCTACAAGAATCTTTTTTTTCATTAAAATGTTGCTTTAACAGAAAGCCTGTGGCTATCACCGAGCTTTCCAAAGGGCTGATATGCATAGTCAAAGTTGTAAGATAAATATTTTGTTCCAAGCCCAATTGTAAAACCCTTTCCTTCATCCTCAGGCCCTGTCTTATAGCCAGCCCTTATAAAAAACATCTCCTTTAGAGAATATTCAGCACCAAGACCAAGATATGGGTCATTGTCATTGGGAATTGTCAAATCAGAAAGAATAAGAAGGTTCTTTGGAAGGCTATAGGATACACCTGCTTTTAATGAAAGGGGAAGGCTAAAGCCATCTTCATCGTATTTCATATTTGAACCAAGGTTTTTAATCGCACATCCAACATTTAAGCCCTTCTTTGGTGTCTTGTAAAGCCCTCCAAGGTCAACTGTAAAGGCAATCGCACTTTCATCATCTATCTTTCCATTTACAACCTTAAGAGAGCCTCCAAGAGACATTATATTTGGTTTTACCCATTTTGCAAATGAGGTTGATAGAGCAAAATCATAGGCAGACCATTTTCCATCAGGGGTGCCATCATCATTGGTATGTTTATCCATCTCACCATAGCCATAGTATGTAAATGCACCACCAAATACACCATAAGGAACCACCGGAATAGCGATGGCACCAAATGACATAATAAGGCTCTCTACACCTGTCATTGGTCTTAAGAGCATAAATAGCCCCTCCCTTCTTGTTTCATCAAGCTGGGCAAGACCTGCTGGATTGAAATAGCAGGCAGATACATCATCGGATAAACCAATGTAGCAATCACCCATTCCAGCCGCTCTTGCTCCTCCTGTAAGCTTAAGGAAAGAACAAGATGTCTCTCCTTTTTCCTTTGCCCAAAGGCTTGTTGCCAAAACAAACCCAACTACTACCAAAGATAGTTTCTTCATTCCTTTATACCTCCTTTTTATAATATCAATTTTACATAATTTTTTCTTTGTATACATAATTCTTTTGCTATAATTTTGCCTTTCTCCTTCCTTTATAATCGTCCACCAAAGAGATTATAAGAAATACTAACTCAATCACCCCTATCCCAATTAAAGTCACATAAAAAGGATGCATCTTTTAAATCTCCTCTCTATCCTTAGGGATAATAAACCATGCTCCCACAAGAAATCCTAGGCTTGTTGTTATTCCAAAAAGAACTATCTTTGCTGTTAATCTATCAGTAAGCAGACCTCCAATTATCACTATTGTAATTATGTATTTTACTACATCAACAAACATCTTCCCTATTTCTTTTCTACGCGTAGAATATCTCATTTTATTATCCCAAGCTTTATAATCTTCTTTCCTCCACCCCCTTCAATGAGGGCAATATAGACACCCGAGGCAAGCTTTTCAGGAACTGTCCAGGCTTGCTCATCGCTTCCATCATTATGGGGAATTGGATTGCATACCTCCTCACCTGCTACATTAAAGATTCTAATTGTTGCATTTGCGGTTAGCCTCTTAAAGATTATCTCTGGTGGTCCTCCCTTTTTCTTCCAGGGGTTTGGATAGGCAAAGACAGCATCAAGGTTTGGTTGACCTTCTGGTGTTCCTGCTATACCAATATAGGAAAGATGGGTAAGGGTTCCACGAATAAAGTTTGTATCATAACCTGCTTGGATGATACCAGCATCGCTCCAAATTATCCCATCGCTTAAGAGATAAATTCTTAGGTTAACCTTGTCATGATTTTGTGGAAGGGGAATCTCTATATAGACTTGGGTTGTAGTTGCGGCAAGCTTATTTCCATTTATATCATAAAGCTCAATCCTTATCCCAACTCCAATATTGTTCTTTAGGTTAGCTAAACCTGTTGTATCCTCCTCAATCACTGGATAATAATCCTCTGTAGCGGTTCCAAACCATGCCGTTAGTGTTCCTGATGTAATGCGATAAGTAATTGAGCCTTTGGTTTGGCTTCCTATCTCTCCTGCTGCCACAAAGATGGTTGTAGTGGCAAGAAGATTTGTTGTGGTTGCGGTAATGGTATAGAAGCCTCCCTTGGTGAATGTTCCTGTTATGGTAGCTGTTCCATTGTCCGAGGTAATGGTAGAGGTAGCGGATAATGTTCCTTTTGCTGCGGTCCAATAAATTGTTGTTGTTCCCTCAATTAAGTTCTCATATTTATCGGTTACCGAGCCAAATATGGTTACGGGATCATTAACAATTGCTACCTTGGGAACATAGGTTAAGAGAATCTTAAAAGGAATTCCTGGGGTTACACAAATCTGGGTGGTTGCTGTAAGGGCTGGATTTGGGGTGTATGTCCCTGTAATTGTCCAGATTCCAACCTTATCGGGATAAAAGATGCTGTTGGCAATTGAACCATTCTCTGCACTAAGCTCTAAAGCAGTAGTGGTTTCGGTATTTCCTTGCTCATCTTGGATTATCCCGCTAATCGTTGCTGTTCCATCTGCTGTTATAGTATTTGTAGAAAGGGTAATTTGCAATTCTGTTGCTGTTCCTATGGTTACAACAATTGTTGCTGTTCCTGTTTTGCTTTCTGTTCCTGCGGTTATCTCATATGTCCCTGTTTTTGTTCCAGTAAATATGGCTGAATTTGTTCCTGTTCTGGTTATAGTTGCTCCATCCTGTGGGTTAATACTCCAGCTAAAATCAATATTGCTTAATGGCTGATTTTGTTCATCATAGGCAGTTGCCGTAAATGATGCTGTACCTACTGAGGTTACCGTAGTCTGAGTTGGAAGAACAGAGATAGTTGTAATTGTTGCCTCCTGGATTCCATAGATGGAGAAATGGGAAACATCTGCAGAAACGGTATTATCCGTTCCAATTATCGTATTTACCATCTCCCATCTCTCTTCCTCCTCATTTAGCCAGAATATGCGTGGATTTCTAAGACCAGCTGGATATGGAATGGTAATTCTAACATTTTTGCTAAATGTTCCCATATCTTCAAGGAGAAATTCACGGAGAGAGTCTTTCAAATTACCAGGAATATTCACATTTGCAAGAGAATCCGGGTCAATATTGCTGTTTAAGATAACATTTGTCGACCTATTTAATGCACCTTGTGGAATATGAACCCTTGTTCCATCATCTGCAGTTACTGTTCCTTCATCATTTCCAACTGCTTCCTTCCTTAATGGGCTTACAACAATTATCTCTGCACCTTGTGTTCCCATCCTTGAGCCCACTGCTCTGATTGAAACCTTTATTCTTGTTCCAGGAGGAGTCAGGGTAAGGGTTATGGCATTATTCCTTAAACCATCAAGACTCATCTGATTTCCAGATAGAAATAGAGATGAATCCTCAAGGGCCAGATTAAATTCCTCTGCATCAGAAAGTGGGTTTCCAACAGGAATATCAAGGGTTTCATCCTTAACAAGATAAATTACCCTGATACACCTTGAGAAGACATTGTCCAATTCATACTGCTCAACAACAATACCTCCACTTTCAATGGGTGGGTCAATTTTTACAAGGATATTGTTAAGACCACTATGTGGAGGCCTGTATATTATTGAACAAACTGCCCGAGAGCCTGGGGCTATCGGTGGTATAGAAGCTGTTCCCAAAAAGTGCTTTCTTGTCCCATCTGCTGTGAGCATTACATCCTGTGTATTCTCTCCCCAATCCTGGTTTATTCCCCAGTTAGACTGCCAGAATTCAACGCTTGTTGTGCCAGATGTCTCACTTCCTAAATTCCATACCCTAGCAAAGATTCTCATCAGTGCCCCTGATGTTGGATATTTTGGCTTCCACCATATATCCTCCCTTGCATTCTTCATTGTAAGGTTTGGTAATGGCCCTTTATATTCAAGCTGAAAATCACAGGTTGTTGTCTCTGATGCACTAACAACGGCTGTTCTTGTTCCTGATTTATATTCTGGATGCGATACAACAACTGTGTATGTTCCATCTTTAAGCCCTGATATTGTGTAGCTACCTTTATTATCTGTAAATGTTCCCTTTGCTACATAGTGTAAACCTCCCTTCCACCTTATGATTGCCTCAACCTTTGCACCAGCAATGCCAGTGGTTCCAGAACCAACTGTTCCAGTAATAATTCCGAGCCTCTTTAGATAGAAATTAACCTCTGTTGTGCTATCTTTTGTTACGCTTGCAGTTGCTACAGCCCTTGCATAATCCTCTTTTGTTGCAATAACAATGTAGTTCCCGGGTGGAACAAAAAGGGTATAAAAGCCATTGCTGTCTGTCTTTGTCCCAAACCTATGACCTATATTTGAACCATCATCAATATCCGTTGTTGGAAGGTTATAAGGCCTTGCAATAACCAAGGCTCCAGAAATAGTACCCCCTTGGCTATCCCTCACAGTTCCACAGATTGTCCCTCGTCCAGATACGCTATTTTCCTTACCCGGGGTGCCATAAAGATCAAGGGTTGAATCCCAGTTTCCATCAACATTAGGACCCTTAGCCAATATTTTCTCCAAGGTCCTTCCTGAATCAGGAGCCCCTGTTCCCCAATTTTTATTATAATGAAGGATGTCAACTATTTTGCCAAAATTATCCTTTAAGACTAATGTGTCAAAGTTATCCTCTAAAGATAATGCACCAACATCTATATAAGAAACACCATTAAGGTTATAACCATAAGTACCACATGTAAATGTTTCTGTGCTTTCAACCAAAACAAGATACCCTCCTCCTGAGATAGTGCCTGATAGGGTTCTTGTGACTGGGTCATATAGCTTCCAACCTGTAAGGTCTATTGTCCCTGTTGCCGGGTTATAAAGCTCAATCCATTCACCGTATGCATCGCCAATAGTACCCGGGGCATCATACATTATTTCATTTATTATAACAACATTCTTTGTAACACCATTTAACACCTCATAACCAAGGGTTGTTATTTTTCCTGCAAATATGGGCCAGGGCGAGGTTATTTTTTCATTTGAAGAAATACTTATACCTTCTCCACCTTTTATCTCTGCTATCTCAAACTTATCGTATAAATTGCCATCCCAATCTGTTATTGTTGCAATTTTTATTCCATCTGGAAGGGCAATCTTAAAATAGCCATTTTGTTCTGATTTAGCACATCCAGAAACGCTCCCATATTCATTAAGAAAAACAATATGGCTATTTCCACAAGCCTCTCCATCTTTCTTGACAATTCCCTCAAGCCAACCAGGATTTTCCATAATTGTTGCGGGTCTAAATACCCCTGGTTTCATTGTCTCGCCAGATGTTCCCTCTCTGACTGAGAAGGCACAGGTATTATATGTGCCAGCTTCTATTCCGCTATTCCTTACATAGACCCAGCCCTCTTGATAACCGTTATCAAGGGTTGTAAATGAGGGAAGGCTTTCCTGCCAGGTATCCTCATCGGGTTTAATCCATTGTTCATCCTTTGAGAGGGTCTCAAAATATAGAGGGATTCCCTCCTCTTTATCTTTCACATAGAGCTTAAGCAAATATGTTGTGCTTGCCTTAAAACCCTGTGCTGTGTAATGGATTGCACGAGGGGTCTTCCCATTATCAAAATAAAAGGAAGACTCCTTATAAGCTCCAAACCCTTTACAAACCCCTAATACTACCAAAAACAACCAAATCTTCTTCATCATAATTACCTCCCATAATTATTATAAATAAAATTTACCTTAAAATAGGTTTTTTGTCAAGATTTTTTTGTTAGAATCGCTTTAACAAAAAAACTAGACAAAATTATTGAGTAAAGATTACAATATATAATGTGGATGATTTGTTTATGCAATCTGCCATTAAGGAAGCAGAGAAAGGAAGAAACAAAGGAGAGGTGCCTGTAGGTTGTGTTGTTGTGTTTAAAGGAGAAATTATAAGCAAAGCCCATAATGAGGTTGAAAAGAGGGGTAATCCAATGAACCATTGTGAGATTTTGGCATTAAGGAAGGCTTTAAGGACAATTGGAAGAAGGGAAATGAGCAATACATCTTTATATATTACCCTTGAGCCTTGTTGTATGTGTTTTTTCTCTATGGTTCTCTTAAGGATAAAAGAGCTTATCTTTGGAGCAGATAATCCAAAGTTTGGTGCCTGCGGCTCTGTGGTAGATATTACATCGGGTTTTAATCATAAGATAAAGATAAAATCTGGAGTATTGAAAGAAAAATGTGCAAGGTTGCTTTCTGATTTTTTTAAAACACTTAGATGATTACAGAGATGACAATTGATGATATTTCACAAGTAAAAGCAATATTTTATTCATATCCACATCATTTTAATAAACTTGGTCTTATTAAGCTTGAGGAAGAGATTAGTGAACATATCAATAATCCAGATTTTTCAAAAAGGTGCTTCTTTGTTGAAAAGGAAATGCATCAGGTATTGGGTGTTATTGGATATGTAAAAAGCCTAAAAAATCCCTATGAATTTGAGGTTACATGGCTTGCTGTGAGAACGGATTTTAAAAGAAAGGGCATAGGAGAAAGGCTAATAAAACACCTTGAGGAAAGGGTAAGGGGTCTTTCAGCAGAGACATTGGTAGTTTATACACCAGACGATATTGGTTCTATAAGCTTTTATGAAAAAATGGGATTTACACAAAGCGGAGAGCTTTCATCTGATAACAAGATTGGCTATAAGAAGACAATAAAGATTCACAGACCAACATTTAAATCAAGGGAGGCAATAGGAATCTATGAGTGAGTGCGTATTGATAAGGCATGCCCAGACAGATTGGAATAAAAGAAAGGTCTTTAGGGGAAGGATAGAGGTTGAGTTAAATAGAACAGGAATTCGTCAGGCTGAAAAAACATCAACCATTCTTTCTGACCTTCCTGTTGAGATGATTTATACAAGCCCCCTTAAAAGGGCATTGATTACAGCCCAAATCCTGAAAAGACCCCATTCTGATGCAGTTGTAAAGGAAGTTCCTAATCTTATAGATATTGATTATGGAGAATGGCAAAGGCTTTCAGAGGATGATGTGAAGGATAGCAAGCTCTATTCAGACTGGATAACAAAACCTGAAAGTGTCAAGTTTCCAGGTGGAGAATCATTGGAGGATGTTAAAAATAGGGTAATTCCTGTTTTTGAGGAGATTGTAAGGAACAACAACCTTTCAATCATTGTAACCCATCGGATTGTAATTAAAATTATTCTTCTTCATATTATGGGGCTTCCTCTTTCATCTTTCTGGGCTGTGCGACAAGACCCTTGTGGAATAACAAGGATTGAATTTGTGGATAATAAATTCATTATTCAAAGCCTAAATGAAACACATCACCTCTATAAACCATCAACAGAGCTGAAAGAGGATTTTTAATGTTTGTTTATCCAGCCATTTTAACAGATAAAAAAGAAGAGCTAAAAAGGATGTTAAAGATAGCAGAAGCCTTTTGCAAGAATGTTCATATAGACATTACAGACGGTGCTTTTGTCCCTTCTAAAAGCATAAGTTACGACGATCTTGTTGAGACAAACCTTTTTATGGAAATACACCTTATGGTTAGCTCTCCAATAGATTATGTAGAAGGCTTTAAAAAAAGGGGGGCAAAAAGGATAATCTTTCATATTGAATCAAATGATAGCCCAGAAAAGACAATAGAAAAAATAAAGGATGAGGGTTTAGAGGTAGGCATTTCCCTTAATCCAGAAACACCAATTCTCAAAATTGAGCCATTATTTAAAAAAATAGACCTTGTGCTTATTATGAGTGTTGTCCCTGGTTTTTATGGAAGCCAATTTATTCCCGATGTCCTTTTGAAAGCAAAAGAGATTAAAGAAAAAAAACCAGACCTTTACCTTGAGATGGATGGAGGCATAAAGCTTTCAAACATTTCCCTTATAAAAGAGGCAGGGGTTAATATTGCAGCTGTTGGCTCAGAGATATTTAAATCAGAAAATCCATCTTCTGTTTTTGAGAAGCTTTTAGCCCTATCCCATAAAAACCCTTGACTAAAGATAATTCCTTTGCTTATAATTTTTATGTTTAAAAATGGTAAAGATTAGACTTAAGAGAATAGGGGCTAAAAAAAGCCCATCATATAGGATTGTGGCTATGGAGGAAAAAGTTAAAAGGGATGGAAGGGTAATTGACGAGATTGGTCATTATCATCCAAAGACAAAACAACCCACTTTTGTTAATCTTTCAAAAATAGATGATTGGGTAAAAAAAGGAGCACAACTAACCACCACTGTAAATAGATTGGTGGAATCTTATAGAAAAGGAGGAGAAAAAAATGAGACAACTAGGTGAGTACATTGTCAAATCGCTTGTTGACAATCCCGACAAGGTAAAGCTTACTGAGATGGAGAGCGAAAAGACTACTATCTTAGAAGTAAAGGTGGATGAAGCTGATGTTGGAAAGATAATAGGCAAGCAGGGAAGGATAATTAAATCAATAAGAACCATCCTCCAAGCAGCAGCAGCAAAAAAGGGAAAAAGGGTTGTTGTTGAAATGCTTGATTGAGAATAGATGTTCTAACACTATTTCCTGAGATATTTAAGGGGCCTCTTGATGTAAGCATTATTAGAAGGGCAAGGGAAAAAGGGATATTAGATATCCATATACATAATGTAAGGGATTTTTCAGAAAACAGCCATAAAAAGGTGGATGATTATCCCTATGGTGGAGGCCCTGGGATGGTTATTAAGCCCGATGTCCTATTTAGGGCAATTGAGGCACAGGAAAAGGGATATGTAATTTATTTAAGTCCACAGGGTAAAGTTTTAAATCAAGCTTTGGCAAAGGAGTTAGCAGAAAAAGAGCATATTATCTTTCTTTGTGGACATTATGAAGGAATTGATGAGAGGGTAAAAACAATGATTGACCTTGAGCTTTCTATTGGAGATTATATTACAACAGGAGGAGAAATTCCATCTCTTGTTGCAATTGATGTTATAGGAAGGTTTATTCCAGGTGTATTAGGAAATCCTGAATCCTTAAAGGATGAATCATTTACATCCTTTTATCTTGAAGGGCCTCAATACACAAGGCCTTACGAATTCAGGGGAATGAAGGTTCCTGATATTCTTTTATCAGGAGACCATAAAAAAATAGAGGAATGGAGAAGGAAAAAAAGAGAGGAATTAACAAGGGAAAAAAGACCAGATTTATTAAATGAAGATTGAGGCTATAGAAAAAGATTTTGTAAAAAAGATTCCAAAGTTTAATGCTGGAGATGAAATTGAGGTTTCTGTAAAGATAAAGGAAGGGGATAAGGAACGTATTCAGCATTTCACGGGAATTGTTATTGGAAAAAGGGGAAGCGGTGTATCAAAGACATTTATTGTTAGAAAGATATCCTACGGCATTGGAATTGAGAGGATATTTCCGTTATATTCGACTTTAATTTCAAAAATAAAAGTTAAAAAGAGGGGAAGGGTAAGAAGGGCAAAGCTCTATTATCTTAGAGAAAGAAAGGGAAAGAGGGCGATGGAAGTTAAAACCTATAAGTGATAGCAGGGGTAGACGAAGTAGGCAGAGGACCACTTGCTGGGCCAGTAATAGCTTGTGCTTGTATTCTTCAGGAAGAAATACCAGGAATTAAGGATTCAAAATTACTATCTTCTAAAAAAAGAAAATCCCTCTATGAAATTATTATAAAAAGGGCAGATTATTCAATTGGGATAGTAGAAAACAATGTAATAGACAAAATAAATATCCTTCAAGCCACCCTTCTTGCAATGAAAAATGCTATTTTTTCTTTAAAAATTCCTCCATCCCTTGTTCTTGTTGATGGTCCTTATGAGATTCCAGGCATTCCTTACAAACAAAAGGCAATTGTAAGGGGGGATAGAAATGAGCACTCAATAGGAGCCGCCTCCATAATTGCAAAGGTAGTAAGGGATAGGATAATGGAGGGCTATGATAAAATATTTCCAAATTATGGATTTGCAAAGCATAAAGGCTATCCAACAAAAGAGCATATTTCTGCTATTAAAAAATATGGTATTACAGAAATTCACAGGAGGAGCTTTAAATGGAAACACCATTAGAGAGAATAGACGACTATAGGTGGCAGATACCAAAGCTTTAGGTATGATATGAGGGTTCCTGGTTTTATTCTATGCCACAGAAAAGCTTCTTACCCATATAAAGGCAGATAATACTCCCATTCAGGTTGCAAATGTTGCTACCCTTCCTGGCATTGTTAAGTATTCTTTAGCTATGCCTGACATACACTAAGGAGAAATAAAGTATACTATTGTGATAGCTTTTTGTCAGCAACAAATTTTTTGTATGTGTTTAGCTCCTACATAAAAAGTATCAATCTTTATAAATCCTAAATCCTAAACAATATCAAAATCCAAATGTTCAAAATCCAAAAACATCGGCCATTGTTTTGGTCATTTGGATTTTGTGCTTTGAATTTGTTTAGAATTTCGTGCTTATGTATTTAGAATTTTCCATATCTTCTTTCCTAACTTTAGGATACATTAAGCATTAGCTAAACACGTACAATAAAATATATCGGCAAAAATCTCATTTTCCTTAACAGCAAAAGTCATGAAGCATTAGGATCTTAAAGGTCTTTTGTTATATAGTAAGTTCGGATGTAACCTAACCTATCTTGAGCAAAAATTTTGTAAAAATCCCTAAAATACTATTTTTAATTATTCCCATTAGCTATAAGTCCTTGAAAAATCAGGGGGTTATTTTTTAATTCCCCCAATTTCTTCCTTGTAGTGTATGGAGAATGTATGGGAGATAAAAATAATTCTGACAAACATCTTTGGTCTTGTTATAATGTTATTATGTTTATCAGACTCTACTATAGAAATGGCTTGTTCATAAAGAGAATCGTCTATTTCCTCATCTTCGTCAACGGTTTCTTTTATTTCTTCCTCCCTTATCTCTTTCTTCTCAAGGGAAATGCCTTGACTCTTAATAAAATCAACAATTTTCTCTATCTCAGGAAGGGAGATATAAGCACCCTGTAGCCTCATTGGCTTTGGGGAACCTGCTGGAAAGAATAGCATATCACCCCTTCCTAAAAGCTTTTCAGCTCCCATCATATCAAGGATTGTTCTTGAATCAACTCGGGAGAATACCTGAAATGCAATACGGGATGGAAAATTTGCCTTAATAAGCCCTGTTATAATATCAACAGATGGTCTTTGTGTTGCAATAATATGGTATCCATCTACATCTCTAACACCCTCCTTTGCAAATGTCTTCTTGTATCTTTCATCCATCTCCTTGAGCAGCCAATGCAATGTAATGATTGCTTTCTTTGAGGAGCAGATAACATCAGTAAGGAGATGGGTCTAAATTAGTTCTCTAAATTCTTCTTTTGACAATCCAGTATCACCTAATATGCTTTTTAGGGTTCTTCTTTTTATTATTTTCCCCCTATGTCTTGGAACAATGGTATGTCTCATATCGCTTTTTCTCCGCCATACCTCATGACTACCTTTTGCTGTTCTATAGAACTCAAATCCAATCTTGCAAAGAACCTTGATAACATCTTTATCGGTTACTGCCGGAAATCTCTCGCTCATTCATACTTCCTGTAATATGGGAATACCTGAAGTAACCACTATATTTCCCTCATAGACTGAAAGCGATGGTATGTCTTTACCTAAATCTTTATAAGAGTCAATGAATATCTTTATTGCATCTTGAATATTCTCTATTGCCTCTGAATAAGTCTCTCCTTCCACATGGCATCCTTGAAAGATGGGACATTGGGCATAATACCCTCCTTCTTCTAAACACTCAATTATTATTGGAAATAGAATGGTCTTCATTTTTTCCACAGCCTTGTAAATAAAACAAGGCTCAGGATTAATACAAACCTCTTTTTCATACCCCACCTTCCATATTAAGGTAAATTTTCATTCTTAATATTATCTAAAATCTCCTCCCTTTGTCAAACATTTTTCATTTATCTTAACACCTTTCTTGGCTTGCTTCCATCTGGAGGGCTGACAATGCCTTCTTCCTCCATCCTTTCAATAAGCCTTGCTGCCCTATTGTATCCTATCTTAAGCTTTCTTTGAATCATAGATGTTGAGCCATATCCTGCATCTTCTACTATAGAAATTGCTTGTTCATAAAGAGAATCGTCTATTTCCTCATCTTCGTCAAATCCTTCTTTTATTTCTTCCTCCCTTATTTCTTTCTTCTCAAGGGAAATGCCTTGCTCCTTAATAAAATCAACAATTCTTTCTATCTCAGGAAGGGAGATATAAGCACCCTGTAGCCTCATTGGCTTTGGTGCACCGGCTGGAAAGAATAGCATATCACCCCTTCCCAAGAGCTTTTCAGCTCCCATCATATCAAGGATTGTTCTTGAATCAACACGGGAGAATACCTGAAATGCAATACGGGATGGAAAATTTGCCTTAATAAGCCCTGTTATAATATCAACAGATGGTCTTTGTGTTGCAACAATAAGATGGATTCCAACCGCCCTTGCCATTTGAGATAGTCTTGTTAAAGCCTCCTCACAGGAACGCAATGATACAGCCATAAGGTCAGCAAGCTCATCTATAACTACAACAATGTATGGAAGTTCTCCCTTTTTCTTATGGTATCCATCTATGTCTCTGACACCCTCATATGCAAATGTTTTATACCTTTCATCCATCTCCTTAAGAAGCCAATGCAATGTAATAATAGCCTTTTTTGAATCACAGATAACATCAGTAAGAAGATGGGGAAGCTCTTTAAATATTGTCATTTCAACCCTCTTTGGGTCAATGAGGACAAGACGCAATTGTTGGGGAGATGCTTTATAGAGAAAGCTTGTAATAATTGAGGCAAGGCATACGCTCTTTCCAGAGCCTGTTACACCTGCAACAAGGAGGTGTGGCATACCTGCAAGGTTCACAATAATTGGTTCGCCTGTTATATCCTTTCCAAGAAAGAATGATAAAAGGCTTTCCTTCTTTTTAAACTCACCTCCAGAAAGCCCCTCTTTAAGAAAAACAGCCTGGATCTTATGGTTTGGAATCTCAATGCCAATTGCGCTTTTTCCAGGTATTGGTGCTTCAATCCTAACAGCCTGGGCAGCCAATGCCAATGCAATATCATTTGAAAGCCCTGATATTGAGCTTACCCGAACACCAGCGGCAGGTTGAACCTCAAAGGATGTTACGGTTGGTCCTCTATTTATACAAACAACCTTTGCCTCTATCTTAAATTGTGAGAGGGTATCCTCAAGCTGTTTTGATAATGTAAGGAGGTCTTCCTTTATTTCCTTTTCTGGAATGATTACAGGCTCAGAAAGTAATGATAAAGGTGGAAGCTGAAATGATGTAGGGCTTTCTTTTTCCCTTATCTCTTCTATTTCCTTCCTTTCACTTGATAAAACTATTCTAGGCTTTTCTTTTTTCTTCTCCTGCTTTGGCTCTTCCTTTTTTGGATATTCCTTTTTGACTTTAGGAATTGAAAAAGACCTGAATGGAAACAAAATCGCTCCACCAGAAAGATAAAGGCTTAAAATAATTAGCATGCTTATTATTACTATATAAGAACCTGCTAAATGAAGCCATTGAAGAAGAAAGTAGCTGGTTTTAAATCCAATCCATCCACCCTTGAATAATGAAAACTCCCTTGTTGGATTAGAAAGGGGAGAAAATAAAATACATATTGTAAGGATAAGAAAGGCAAAAGAGATGATTTTGAAATAGGAGAATGTTTTTTCTCTCATTATGGCTATCCCTAAACATAATATGCCAATAGGAATGAATATTGAACCTATACCAAAGGAAAGAATAAGGAAGCCTGCAATGTAAGAACCAACAGGCCCTATTGGATTATTAGCAGAAAGAGCTATTCTCCAATCAGCTGGTCGGACATTCCAAAACCCTAGAATTGCAATTAGCAACAAAAGTGAGAGAGAAACAAGGGCTATTCCTATAATTATCCCTTTAATGTTCTTCATAGAAGCCGCTTTTTCCTAAGATAGATAAATACAGCAAAGGTAGAGAGAAAGGTAATTCCAAAGACAAATGCCAATCCCTTTATCCCCCATTTAAACTCAGGAAGGGCTATATTCATTCCATAGTAGCCTGTAACCATTAAAAAAGGGATTGCCAATGTGGCAAGTACAGTAAGAACCTTTACTACCTCAGAAAGATGAGCCTCCAAGTTTGAAGAGCATACCTCAAGGATATGGGTTAGAATATCCCTATAGGTGTCAAGGGTTGTATTTACCTGGATAATATGGTCATTGATATCCTTAAAGTAGGGGATGTGTTCTTCTTTTATAATGGGAAATGGTTTTCTAATAATGGTGTTGATAACAGCTTGTTGGGGAAGGATTGTTCTTCTAAGCGACAAAATCTTTTTTTTGATATTAAAAAGACAGTTTATGGCATTTCTGGAGGGATTAAGCATAGCCTCTTCCTCAGCCCTATCAATCTCATCGTCAATCCTTTTAATAATGAGAAGGAAGCCATCAACTACACTATCAAGGATAGAATGGAAGAGAAACCCTGAGCCATTCTTAAAAATTTCACCATCTTTTTTTATTTTATTAACTACATTAGATAAAGCGGGTATTTCCCTTTCATGCACTGTTACAACAAAATTTTTTCCAACAAATATATTTAGCCCCTCTGTTTCTTCCTTTACTAAAGAATGGACAACTATAAAGAGATAATCATCAAACTCATCAATCTTTGGCTGATTTTGGGGGAATATACAATCCTCAATGGATAGCTCATGGAATTTAAAGACATCCTCTAATATATCAATATCTGCCTCATTTGGGTCTTCTATATCCAACCATAAAAGATCAGCCTTGGAAAGATTAAGCCCTATCTCTTCCCTTTTTATATCAGAGGCTATTTTTTCATCTATATAAGCAAATGATTTCAGCATCTTATAAATCCTTACCTCACTTTTGATTTTCTTTCATATCCTCTCTTCTCCTACATATGGTTTTAAAACATTAGGAATAATTACCCTTCCATCGCTTGTTTGATAATTTTCCAAGATTGCCGCAAATGTTCTTCCAACAGCCAAACCTGAACCATTCAGGGTATGAATATATCTAACCTTTGACTCCCGACTCCCGACTCCCGACTCCCGACTCCTATACTTTATATTGCATCTTCTTGCTTGGAAATCGGTAAAATTAGAGCAGGAGGATATTTCAACAAATTTATCCATTCCAGGCATCCATACCTCAATATCATATGTCTTTGATGCAGAAAAACCAAGGTCTCCTGTGCATAGGCTAACAACCCTGTATGGCAATTTCAATTTTTCCAATACTTTACAAGCATCGGACAATAGAACCTCAAGCTCTGAATATGAATCCTCTGGTTTGCTTATTCTAACAAGCTCAACCTTATCAAATTGATGCTGTCTTATTAAGCCCCTTGTCTCCTTTCCATAGGTTCCAGCCTCCTTTCTAAAGCAGGGTGTATAGGCGGTATATAACAAAGGCAGGGCATAATCTTCTAATATTTCATCAGAATGTATGTTTGTAAGGGGAACCTCTGCGGTTGGGACAAGCCAGAGGTCAGAGCCTTCGCATTTAAACAGGTCATCAGAAAATTTTGGAAGCTGTCCTGTTCCTGTCATTGTCTTTGAAGAAACAAGGAATGGTGGCGAAATCTCATTATAACTATTTTCTTTTGTATGAAGGTTTAGCATAAAGTTTATCAAAGCCCTTTCAAGCAAAGCTCCTTTTCCCATATAAAGAGAAAACCTTGAGCCAGATAATTTTGTTGCCCTTTTTGCATCTAATATCCCAAGGATTTCTCCAATTTCCCAATGCCCTTTTGGTTTAAATGGAAATTCCTTTATCTCTCCCCATCTTCTTATTTCAACATTATCTTCAGAACCTTTTCCATAAGGAACGGATGAATGCGGAATATTTGGTAGTAAATATAAAATCTCATCCAGAGATTCCTCTATGCTCCTTAATCCTTCCTCATATTCCTTTATCTTTAAGGATAAACTCTTTGTTTCTTCAATTAGCCCTTTTTCTCCCCTGTTTATCCTCTCCTGGATGATGTTTCTTTTTTCCCTCTCTTTATCCCTTTTTTGAATAAAATCCCTTCTTTGTTTATCATATTCATTAAAGTCATTAAGAATATTTAAAGAATACCCTCTTTTTTCTAATGCCTCCTTTACAGCCTCAAAATTTTCCCTTATAAATTTTATCTCTAACATAACCTCATTTTGACTCCTGATCTCCTCCTCCTGACTCTTGACTTATAACCCTTCTCATCACTTCAATAGGTGGATAAACGCCGCTCCAAATTTCAAATGACCTTGCACCTTGATGGATAAGCATTTCAATGCCATTTATAATTTTTGCTCCCCTTTTTTCTGCCTCAATTAAAAGCCTTGTCTTTGGTGGATTATAGATAATGTCATAGACAATTTGTCCTTTCTGAATAAATGATAGTTCAATTGGAATAGGGTCATCTTCCTTCATTCCCAAAGGGCTTGCATTTATAATGAGGTCATAGAGTTCTGCTTTGCCATCAAAGGCTTCTACATTGCAATTGAAATTATCCTTGATTAAATTAAAAAGGCTATTTTCCCTATCCTTTGAAATATCAGAAATAGACAATTTGCTTAAACCCTCATCTGCCAATGATACACCAATTGCCCTGCCTGCACCTCCGCACCCTACAAGCAAGACATTTTTTCCCTTTAAACTAAAATCCTTAATTGATGCAATAAATCCCTCTCCATCTGTATTAAATCCAAGCCTTTCATCCTCCTTGAATAATATGGTATTTACCGCACCAATCATTTTTGCTTTTTCATCTATCTCTGTAAGATGGCTCATTGCTTCAATCTTATGTGGTATGGTTACATTAACGCCAACAACACCTAATGCAGAAAGGCCATATATTGCATCCTTAAGACCTTCTGGCTTTACCTTGAATGGCAAATATACCCAATCCATATTAAGATGTGAAAAGCAAGCATTGTGTATTATCGGAGAAAATGTGTGTTTCACAGGGTATCCAATAAGCCCAACAACCTTTGTCTTTCCTGTTATTTGCATATACAAATTATCCTATAAAATCAATATAATTTCAAGGATAAAAAAAATCCTAAAGTTTTTTTAAGAATTTGCCGATATATAATTTAAAGAATTATTATGAATGGAGTTTCGGGTGTTAGTGGCGTAGGGAGCTTGGCAATCCAGAAGATGGGTTTAGGAAGGGATGACTTTCTTAAGCTTCTGACAGCTGAAATGCAAAATCAAAACCCATTAGAGCCATTAGAAAATAAGGAATTTATTGCCCAACTTGCCACATTTTCTACTTTAGAGCAAATGATTAGCCTTAATGACAGCTTTACAAACTTTATGAATATCAATTCAAAGGCAGGTGTGCTTTCTGTTTTAGGAAAACAGGTAAGTGTAAAAATCTCTGATACCCAAACCATCACTGGAATGGTGGAAGAGGTATATTATGATAAAAATAATAAGCCTTATATTAAGGTAATTGATAATTTAGGAAATATTACCGAGACAGCATTTGAGAATATTGTCTCGGTGAAAATGGAACCTGAGGTTGGTCCTTATTCAGGTGGTCCTCCTCCAGTATGATAGGTATATTATGATAAAAATAATTGTAAAAAAATTAAATGAAATTTAAAATTTGCAATCTAAAATTTAAAATTTGCAATTTTAAAGGAGGTAAAAAGAGATGTTAAGGTCAGTCTATTCAGGGATTACAGGGATGAGGATTAACCAGCTATGGTTTGATGTAATAGCTGGGAATATGGCGAATGTAAATACGCCTGGTTTTAAGAAATCAAGGATTTCCTTTGAGGACTTATTAAACCAGACAGTATCTGGGGCTATGCAGCCAACAGGTGAGCTTGGAGGAACAAATCCAATGCAGATTGGTTTGGGTTCTCGGGTTAGTGTTGTTCAGGTTGTCCATAGCCAGGGAACTGTAAAGGAGACCCAGATTTCAACAGACCTCCTTATAAATGGCGATGGGTATTTTGTTGTCTCTGATGGCACTGCAACTAAATATACAAGGGCGGGAAACTTTACCTTTGACACTTCTGGAAATCTTATAAACAACTCTAATGGTTTTAAGGTATTGGGATGGAATGCAGAGAGGGATTCTATAACAGGTCAGCTAGTAATAGATGCCAACAACAAGACGAAGATTGATACAAGTAGTGCTTTAAAGGGAATTGTGATAGATACAAATGACATTATGAGTCCAAAGGTAACATCAGAGATATCCTTTAGTGGAAACATTAACTCCTCAACAAATACTGCATTTAATTCAATATCTCTTAACCTTGCGAAATATATAAAGAGCGTTGTTCCTGTATCTGAGGGAGGGCTGGGAATTACACTTTCTAATTCTTGGGATACAGCTGGTTTTGAAAATACACCAACCGGAACAATAACACTAGGACCAGAGGGATATACCCAAACATTTTCCTTAGGCTCAAAACCGCAAGACCTAATAGATGCTATAAACAATAATTCTGCAACCACAGGCATTTCTATTGAATATAGCCAAGAGGATAAGTTTGTTTTAAAGGTAGACCCAGATAATTTAAGGATAAAAGAGGTTGGTGGAAAGATTGTTGTCTCTGAGACACCCGCATCTGGAAGGACAGGCTTTTTTACAGAGGCAAAGATTCCAACAAAGACATATCACGGCTCAATTGATGCAAAGATTGAGTTTGATCATCTTTTAGACCCAACAGACCCAAACAACTATTATTTAAGGTGGAAGGCAATAGACCCAGAAAGCAGTAATGTTATTTCAACAAACGCATATTATTATACCTCGGATGACTATGGAGTAGCCCCAGGTCAGGTTACCGATGAACTGGTTGGTTATTCTATAGGACATACAACAGGACAAGATTTTACTACTAATGAGCTTGTCTTTGAGCTTGATAACCCGGATGTTGACCCAACAAGCCTACAATTGTATGTTACAGATCCAACCACAGGGGTAGAAACCCTCTATAGCCAGTATAAGCTTCCTGCACAAGCAGGAGCCCTTAATGGCCAACAATTAGGATTTTATGCTCCCCCAAACAATTCCTACTACTTTGATGACAATGGTCAAACAGAGATAATCTATCCTTATACTGGAACAAATGGCGACGAGGGAGGTGACGCATTAAATATTGGAAGGAGCAGAAACGGTGTTGACAGGATAATATTTATTACATCAGGAGGAACAGCTGGTCCACCTGTTGTAGGTTCAAAGATAACCGCAGACTATGTAAGGAATGGATTTAATCTTTCCTCCTCTACAGTTGATCCAACAACCTTACAAATAAAAGTAGATGGTGCGACACAAGATAGAGCAAATTATACATTTAACAACAATTTAGGTATAGGTGGTAAGGACCAGATAACATTCTTTTCAACCACAAGCACAGAGGAGGTTGTTTCAAATTCCCTTGATGTTTCTCAACCATTTAATAGAGCAGGGTTTAACTCAGCAACAGGTCTTGTAATGCCAAATAATGCTTTAACCTCAACCATAACTATTGCTTGGAGTGGTGGAGGTGAAACATGGACATCTGCCCAGCTTCAAAGCTATGGAACTGTGGCTGACTTTTTAGCCGCAGTTACAGCAGGTGTAAATGGAAAGGCGGGAACAAACCTTATAAGCCTTACCTATGATCCTGTTTCCGATAGGTTTGAACTTGAAAATACTCAAGGTATCTATGTTTCACAGTCTCATGAAGAAGGCTTTTTAACCCATGCAAAGCTTCCAGGTGAGGGAGATATTACCTCAGTCTACCTTGCTGCATATACAAATCCAAAGTCAAGGGAGGATGTTGTGGTTAATAGCCTAGACCTTAATAAGATTTTTCCAAAGGCAGGGTTTAATAATGGGTTTAAGGATGCAGAGCCGCCAGTTCCACCAACCGCAAGAACTATACAATTCACCTGGACAACTTCAACGGGAGTGGCTGCTAGCTGGACATCAGCTGACCTAGCTTCTTATACCTCAGTAGCCAATTTTATTGATGATGTTAATCAGGCGGTTGATATGACAGGAGGAACAACATTGCCACTTGGAATAACATTAAGATATGACTCAAAGAATGATAGGTTTACAATTATGAATACAAACTCATCAGTAACGGTAAGACAGGCAACCCTTGATGGATTTCTAACCAAGACAAAGCTTTTAACTACAGGTCTGGAGGCAGTTGATGTTCCTGTATCGCCAGTCAGTTGTGGAGGGGTTACAACCGCTAACTATAACTACAATAAGACGGTTGAGGCAAAGGGCATTTTACAGCTTAATTCTGACTATAAGGCAATCAACAACTTTAAGGATACAGAGGCAGTGCCTGAGGTTAGCTCAAGCATAGAGGTAATAGATGGAGCAGAGAGTGTCAACCTTGCTGGAAACTGGAGCCAATTTGATGCAGGGACAATAAATGGAACAATAACCATAGCAACAGATTCTGGAACATATACATCCAGAGAGATAAATATATCAAATTATCCAACTGTCCAGTCTTTATTAAATGAGATAAATGCCTCAGATGCCAAAATCATAATAGAATATGACCCAACCACAGATAAATTTACCATAAAGTCAAGGACAGAGGGCGCAAGGATTTCTTTATCTGAAACAGGAACAACACCATTCTTCTCAGAGATAAATATAACATTGGGAACCGTTGAGGGAGGAAATAACAATGGTGTTATGGACCTTATAACAGAAAGGCCAACACCATCTGATGGATGGTCTGATACAACATCTGCGGCTGGAACAGGAAGAGATTTTATTAGGCTAAATGCAACCTCAAATGAGGTAAAGGCTGAAAGCCTTGGAACAGCAGGAAGTGGAAAGCCAGGAACACAGGTTATTAAACAACCCATTGATGGTGATTCAACAGATAATGACCCATTTAGTCCTTTACCTTCTTCAGGAGCAGAATGGACGCTTTCCCTTCCCCATGGAGATGTTGATAGTGATACAATTGCTGTTTATTATGCTGACAACGCCACTCCAGACACTCCTACAATGCTTTCAAGTTCTCAGGTAACATTTTTAGATAATACAGGAACAGGTGGAGAGGATCAAATTAGAATAACACAGGTAGGAGGGAATCCACCAAATAGTAATTATATCTGGGTAGATTATACAAGGCTCAATGCATTTGACCTTGATAACCCAGATGTTGATTCTACAACACTAGTCCTTAAGGTTAATGGTGTTATTCAGGATGTTTCTGACTTTACATTCCAGGATGGTTCAGGTGCAAATGGCGTTGACAGGGTAATCCTTGACAGGTCTTATGGAACAGGAAGGGTTGAGGTTGACTATCGCCAGGTTTCGCCATTATCTGCTGATGTATTTGTTCCAAATGGAAATTCAGGACCAGAAGCTATTATATTTACACCAAATACATCAATTGATACAACATACTCAGGCTATAAGACATCTGATACAGGCTCTCCTGTTACTACAAGTGTAAACAGCGATTATATATATTCTGTCTCAAAACAAATCTATGATAGCCTTGGAAAGGGATGGGATATTACCTATAAATTTGAAAAATTGTCTACCAATAGATGGCTTTGGAATGTTCTAAATCCATCTTCATCTGATGAAAAATTTTCGGGTTATGGAATTGCTGTTTTTGATGAAAATGGAGATTATGATAAGGATAATTCTAAGGTATTTGAATCACCATCTGATGAGAGGACATCGGGAACAAAATTTAAAGGTCTTCTCTTTGATCCAGAGGGAAGTGATAAGGGCGCAGATTCTGTTGAAATAACCGCTGATTTTACAAAGATACATCAGTTTTCTGTTGATCATAGCCCAAATGCCTCAAAGTCTAATGCACAAATTTCCTCTCAGGATGGCTATACAACAGGAAAGCTTGAGTCAAAGAGCATAAATTCAGAGGGTGTAATTGTTGGTAAATATACAAATGACCAGGTTCAGAACCTTGGCCAAATAGCCTTAGCAACATTTTCTAATCCATCAGGCTTACTTAAAGAATCAGCTACCCTCTTTACTGAAACCCTAAATTCAGGAGAGGCGCTAATTGGAAAACCAGGTGAGAGTGGAAGGGGTAAAATCCAACCTAATCAGCTTGAGATGGCAAATGTTGACCTTGTTGAGGAATTTACAGACCTTATTATTGCCCAGCGTGCATTTCAGGCAAATTCTCGTATAATTGTAACAGACGACCAGATATTGACAGAAATAGTCAATATGAAGAGGTAGTTAGTTCATAGTTCATAGTTCATAGTTAAAGCTGTCGTTGGTTGATAAATGATTATTCTTACGAGACTTAATGGTCAAACCTTTGCCCTAAACCCCCATCAAATAGAGATAATCGAAGAAACCCCAGATACTGTAGTCACCCTAAACTCAGGACAAAAGTATGTGGTCAAAGAGCCACTTGACAAACTAATTGAGCTTATAATAAATTATAGAAAAAGATTGGGTGTTGTAGGTCAGGAAGAGTAAAATGAACATTGTTGAGGGATTAAGAAAGGTTTTACAGGAAATCTTGGTTCCTGAGTTAAGGGTTATTCAGGATACCTTAAAGGAGCATAGTGTTATCTTAAAGGAGCATAGCGAAAGATTTGAGCAGGTTGACAAAAGATTTGAGATGTTAATTGCTGAAATGAAAGAGACAAGGGAAGAAACAAATAAAAGATTTGAGGTAGTTTTTAAAGAATTGTCACTTGTAAGAGAGGATTTAAGACAGATAAACACAAAGCTTGATTTATCACAAAGGCTATCCAAACTTGAGGGTGTTCAAGAGGAAATGAGAAGGGAATTTATGGAAAGGCTTTTTGGAAAAAGTATGGTTGCTTCTGGTTAAAAAAATGAGGGTATGTGTCTTATCTAATGAGGGTTCTTCTTACCAAATCAATGGCATAGTAAGAGGCTTGTTCTTTTATTTGTTCCCTTTCCCCAGAAAACAAGAAATCTTTTACAATTATTTCATCCTGCCTTGCTAAACCAATATAAACAAGACCAATTGGTTTTTCCTGGCTTCCTCCAGAAGGACCAGCAATCCCTGTAATTGAAAGCCCTAGGTCTACATTAAAGACCTTTTTTACACCAATAGCCATTTCTTCTGCTGTTTTTTTGGAAACCGAACCATATCTTTCTATTGTCTTTTTTGAAACCCCAAGGAGACCTATCTTTATCTCATTGGCATAAGCGATTATTCCACCCTTAAAATAAGATGATGCCCCTGAAACATTTGTAATGAGATGTGAGGCAAAGCCACCTGTGCAAGACTCAGCAATGGCTAGTGTAAGCTTTTTAAGGTAAAGGATGTAGCCTAAAACCTTTTCTAATGTCTCATCGTTGCTTGTCCCATATATAGAATCACCGAGGCGCTTTTTTATATTATCAGATGCAGACTTTGTTAGTGAGGAAGCCACAGCCTCATTATCTGATGAGACAATAAGCTCTATATCAACGCCAAACCCTGTGCTTTTAAGCCCAATGGATACAGCCTTTCCCCATTTTGTAATATCCTCTAATGTCCTCTTTATCCTATCCTCTTTTAAGCCAATTGTCCTAAAAATCCTTACTTCTGTCATAGACTCTTTAGACCCTCTGACCCCCAGACTCTTTTAATAAGGCAGGTGGCAAATTCTGTTTTTGAGATTTCGCTAAATTCCTCAATGTTTCCATCCTTGTAAAGGATTTTTGGGATGATTGTTTCTCTTCCCATATCATCAATTGTGCAAAGAACAATCATATCAAGGTTTTTTTCTTTTAATTTCTTTTTTGCATTATCTTCTCTATTTTCCGTATCAACAGAGAATCCAATAATTTTTTGATGCTTTTTTCTTTTTCCAACCCCCTTTAAAATGTCAGGATTTCTTGTAAGTTTTAAGGTAATTTCTTTATCCTTTATTTTCTCTTTTGCTTTTTTCTCTGGCTTAAAATCACAAACAGCGGCGGTTGAGATAAAAATATCGCAATTATCAAATAATTCATCAACCATTTTTTTCATATCAGAGGCTGTTTTTACCTGGTATCTTTTTATAGATGACAGAGTAGGAATATCTGTTGTGGTTATTAGGCTTACATCGGCTCCAAATAAAGAAAATCTGCTTGCCAGGGAATGCCCCATAAGACCTGATGAGCGATTTGAGATAAACCTTATCGGGTCTATTGGTTCAATTGTTCCACCTGCTGTTATTAAAACCTTTTTTAAAGAGGCAATTTTGCTTATTTCAAGAAGAGACATTGCCTCCTTAACTATTACATCAACATCAGCAAGCCTTCCATAACCTTCACCTTTTGCCAATTTCCCCTTTTCTGGCTCTATTATAATTACGCCGTTCTCCTTCAAAATCTTAATATTCCTTTGTGTTATAGGATTTAGATACATCCCCTCATTCATTGCTGGTGCAATCAAAAGAGGTGCTTTCATTGCCAAAGCAATGCTTGTTAAGAGATCATCTGCGATGCCTTGTGCAATTTTTCCTATAATATTTCCTGTGCAAGGTGCAATAATTATCAAATCGCATTTTTTTATATGCTCGATGTGGAATGAGGGCTTTATCGCTACAGGGTTTTCTGACAGGGTTGCAATTGTAAGTGGACTGATAAATTTCTTGGCCTGTCTTGTCATTACAGGATGAATATTACATCCTAGGCTTTTAAGAGCTCTTATAAGCTCGCAAGCCTTATATGCGGCAATGCTTCCCGTTATTCCAAGGATTATATTAGAATTCATCTGGCATCTCCTTTATCTCCTTCAGGCTGAATACAGGGCCATCCTTGCAGACATAGGTTTTTCCAATATTACACCTTCCACATTTGCCAATCCCACATTTCATCTTCATCTCAAGGGTTGTTATAATTTTATCCTCTGAAAATCCAAGATTTTCTAATGAAGCACAAACAAATTTTATCATTATAGGAGGCCCACAGGTAATAACAAAACAATTTTCTGCCTTTAAAGATAATTCCTCCAATACCTTTGGAACAAAGCCTATTTTTCCAGTCCAACCCTCTTTTTCTCCACCAGGGTCAACGGTTAAAACAAGGTTTATTTTTTCTTTTAATTCCTCAAGCTCTCTCTTATAAACCAGGTCATTCACGCTCCTTGCTCCATAAAGCAAGGTTATTTCGCCAAAATCTTCCCTTTTGTCCAGGCAATATAAGAGCAAAGAACGAAGGGGTGCTAATCCAATCCCACCGCCAATAAACAATAGATTTTTTCCTTTAAGCACATCAATAGGAAATGAATTGCCATATGGTCCTCTAAAACCAATCTTATCATCTACATCAAGGCTATGTAAGGCATCTGTAACCTTCCCTATTCTTTTTACTGTGCATTCAATATAACCCTTTTGGGTAGGCGATGAGGCAATGCAAAATGTAGCCTCTCCCTCACCAAATACAGAATATAGCCCAAATTGACCCGGCATATAGGAAATATCCGCACCAAGCCTGAATGTCTTGATATCAGGTGTTTCCTTAAATATCTCAATAATCTCCAAAACCTTTGGTCTATATATATTTTCCATTTTACCCCTTGACTCCTGATCTCTTCCTCCTGACTCCTGACTTCTCAATTACCTCTAAAATATCCATAGAAACAGGGCAATGCCTTATGCACCTTCCGCAGCCAACACAGGCATATTCGCCGAATCTCTCCTTAAAATATGAAAATTTATGCATTATTCTATTTCTAAACCTTTGGAATTGTTCCTTTCTTGGCTGATGGGCTACCATTTTTGTAAAAAAAGCAAAGGCACAGGAATCCCAGCATCTAAAACGGCTATTTTTCTCATCAGCAATATCAAAGCAATAACAGGTTGGACAAAGGTAGGTGCAAATCCCACAGCCGAGGCATTTTAAAGAAATTTCTTCCCATTTTGGTGAATTAAATGAGAGCGAAAGATTATCTAAAGAAATGTGGGTCTTTGTTCTAATCCCTAAGCCCTGATCCTTAATCCCTGATCCATCAGGAACAATTGCCTTCCCTTTTTCGGTTATTGGCTCAAAATAATAATTATTGCCATCTTCAGCCATTAAAATATCGCTGCCACAAGACATATCATAGCCAAAAGATGTGCAAAAGCAGGTTTTGTCTGGCTCTTTGCATAGAAGGCTTATGATTATCGTATTCTCCCTCCTTTTTTTATAAAAAGAATCCTCTGGAAAATCCAAAAAGACCTTATCAAGGATGTTTAAAGCCTTTGCATCGCAAGGCCTGCACCCAATGATTATCCTTTTTTTATTATCTGGCGGCGATTCTGTAATTTCAATACCATCCTTTTTTATATTAAATCTTAATAATTCTTCTGTTTGGGGAAGAAATAGGGATTTAAGGGGAATAGTGGTATTGAGATAGGTAAATTCAGGCATCTTATCTTTAATTTCTTTAAAGAAAATAAGCCCATCAGAAGAAAAGGGAGCAAAAACATCTGCCTCCTTTTTTAGTTCCTCAATAAAACCCTTTAAATCCTTCTTATCCAATAAATTCATTGTAGTCATCTTTTTTAAATTCCTGAAGTGGAGGCTTGAGATTTACATCTTCTCCTGCTTTGTAGTCAAATAGCTCTAATACATCATTTGCTATCTTTAGATTTAGGAGGCTCAAGGGAATCTTCATTGGACAGACCCTCTCGCATTCTCCGCAACCAACGCACCTTCCTGCCAGGTGCAATGCCCTTGTTATGTGAAAGAGAAAATTGGATGAGCTTGAATTAGCCTTTGAAATCCATTGTGGAATGCTTACATCCACAATACAGGTTTCGCAATAACAAAGGGGACAAATTTGCCGGCAGGCATAGCACCTTATACATCGGCTAAATTCATTTTTAAAATAATTCCATCTCTCCTTTGGGTTTTTTTTCTCTATCTCAATTACCTCAGAAAATTTATCTCCTTTGATTTCTTCTTGTTTTTCACCAATTAAGTAATCATAAAATTTTGGATTTTTGTCAGGGCAAGAGCTACATTTTTTTAAATTTAAGCCAGGGCAAGCAATGCCAATTATTACAACATCCTCTCTCTTTATCTGATTTTCCTGGACAAGACCAATTATAGACCTTATATCACAACCCTTTGCGATAATTCCAACCCTTTCTTTCATTTTTGTTAAATAAACAGAGAGGTTATGAAAGCACTTATCATTAAAGATAAGCCTTTTGGTATCCTCTTTATCCTTAATAAAACAGGGAGATACTATTCCATTATTTTCTTCATAGCCAATAATTAAGGAAATATCGCCTTTTTCCAATAATTCATATGCTAATTTACTTATTTCCATTTTTTTCTCTAAATCCTATTTTCTTTATATTAGAAACAGGGGTGGATAATATACCCTTTATGGCATCAAAGATAATCTTAAATTGCTGGTCATATTTTTTCTCCATATTTTCAACCTTTTTCCTTAATTCCTCATTGCTTAAGACCATTTCCCTTAACCTTACAAAGGCTCTCATAATCTGGATATTTACTTTAACTGCCATTTTGCTATTAAGCACAGAGGATAGCATAGCAACACCCTGCTCTGTGAAGGCATAAGGAAGATGTCTAACTCCACCCCAACTTGATATGCCAAAATGGCACCTCAAGTTTTCAAGCTCTTCCTTTGTCAGTTGAAACATAAAATCTTCTGGAAATCTTTCTATATTTCTATTGACCTGCCGTTTTAACGCAGATGTTTTTACTCCATAAAGCTCTGCCAAATCTTTATCTAACATCACCTTTTTATTTCTTATCACAAGAATCTTGCCCTCTATTCTTTCAATGGGAACCAAGCTATTTTTCATCCTTAAATCCCTCAAATGGGCCAAGCCTTTTTATTTCCTCTACCATTTTAGAAACGCTTTCTGCAAATTTTACACCCTCTCCCCCTGATATCCAAAAAAATTGTAGCCTTTCCTTTTCTATACCCATAAATTCAAGAAGTCTTGCGAGTATTGCAAACCTCCTCCTTGCATAATAATTTCCCGATACATAATGGCAATCACCTGGATGGCAACCAGAGACCATAACTCCGTCAGCACCCTCCTTAAAGGCTTTGAGGATTAGAAGAAAATCTATCCTCCCTGAACAGGGAACCCTGATTATCCTTATATTTTCAGGGTATTTTAGCCGAGATGTCCCAGCAAGGTCAGATGCCGCATATGTGCACCAATTACATAAAAATGCAATAATTTTAGGTTCTTTCATATCACTCAATTTGATGAAATAATCCTTCAGATAGTATCCATAATGGTAGCATTTGTTGGTTTAATCTTTAAAATTTATTTTTATTCTCCAGAGGAAAATATGGTGTTTAAATCTATTTTTAAATCTTCAAAGATGTCCACTTTTATCCCCTCTTGTTTTTTATATTCTTCAGGCTTTCCATACTTATCCTGTTTAAGTTTAAATATAACCACCTCCTCTGTGGCTGGGTCAAATATCCAATATTGTTTAACTTTATGCCTTTCATATAGATGATATTTGGTGATAAGGTCTTTTTTGGCGGTGTAGGGAGATAAGATTTCTATAATGATATCCGGAGCACCGATACATCCACGATCATCAAGTTTATTCCGCTCACAAACAACCACAATATCTGGTTGAACCACGGTTTCTATCTCTTTCTCTGCCTCATCAGCCTCTGGCAATCGGACATCAAAAGGGGCAAGATACACCTCACAAGGTTTGTTTTTTAAATAATTATGGAATTCAGCAAATATATTACCTACTACCTTCTGATGCCTTCTTGAAGGAGAGGGGCTCATATCATAAGCTACTCCATCTATCAGTTCCCATCGTTCTTCATCTGACCATTTCAGATAATCTTCATAAGTGAATCGTTCTTTTATTTTTCTTGCCAGAAGACCCATAAATAATACCTCCTTTTAGAATTTATCTCACCCTTTCATTACTAAAATAAATATACCATTGGAATAATCCTCTGTCAACAGGATTTCTCAATCTGATGAAATAATCCATTAGATGAAAATCCATCCATGGTAATCATTGCATTTTATTGAATCCTTACCATAAGTTTTGCATTTTTCGTTTTACATTTTGCATTTATAAAGTGCTTATGTATTTAGAATTTTATAATATCTTTAGGTTATAACTGTAATTTACTTAAAAAAGTTGTGCTTGTCGTGTTCATTACATCTTTTGTGTTGAGCATCTATTATTCATCATTTCTATTTGGAACAATCTCAAACATAACTATATTAGAGTAAACAGGAGGAAATTTTGGTGTAATGCCCTTTATTCGAGAATACCATTTACCAGGAGGAAGGATTGTTTCTGTTAATGTATAACTTCCTGTCATAGATGGTAGATGTGCAGAATAAGTTAAACTACCAAATGAGGAATCCTTTGATATTTCTAATTCTAAAGATTTAATTCCAGGTTTTGTATTAAAATAGAACACAGGATAAATTGTATCCGTACCCATTACTTTTTCCAAGATTGGTTTTAATCCAAACCATTCTTTAATTTCAGATTTAATGGTTGTTGTATCTGTTTCTAAAGGAAAACCTACAGATCGTGTTCCTTCTTCATAGGAATATTCACCAAAAATAATAACTGGTGTTCCGTATGAAAGGATAGACCAGCCATTTTTTGAAAGGCTCCATTCTTCTGCCCAATTATAAAGCCATTGGGCGTCTTCGGAAAGCATACGGATACAGGAATGACTTGCAGGATAGCCTGGAAGGGCAAATTGGTGAAAAGAAATTCCCCTTTTGTTCTCAATATTAAAGTAAAAATTTAGTATCCATTCGGGATTAGAGGTGCTTTTTTTCTTTTTTGACTTCCAGTTTGTCCAATAAAGGCCAGTGGGTGTTGGTGTATCCTTTTTTCCCGTGCTTACAGGTCCCCACCAAACCTGCTTGCCAAATTCATAGGCAGCAAATGCCTGATTTTGAATTGACACAAGAAGCAATTTTTCTACTTCCACAAGCTCTTCAATATAAAAAGGAAAAGGTGAAAAATCAAGGATATTGTCAAAAGTATCAGGAACAATAATGCTATTTCCAGCCTTAATATGTTTTTCATCTATTCTGTTAATCTTTAAAACAACAAGCATCCCCTTGCTTCCAATTTTTCTTTTTAGCTCTATAAGCGATTTAGTTCCTTTAATTAGAAAGGAATGAGATTTTAACTCCTTTGTTTCTGAAATTGCATCTTGGGAAAAAAGGGTGGTGGTTTCAATAAAAAATGCTGGGATTACTAAAAATAATCCCAATCTATAAATTTTCATAAAAAATCCTTTTTGCTCCAATGAATCTTTGGGTGTATTTATTAAGCTCTGTTGTTATCACCTTCTTTTCTCTTCCAGAGGATGCATGGATGAACCTTCCCTCTCCCATATAGATACCAACATGGGAAGGAATATCTCCTTTTCTAGCAAAAAACAGAAGGTCGCCTGGTTGTAATTCTTTAACAGAAGACCCTTCTTTAAACTGAGAAGATGCTGTTCTAGGAAGAGACACACCCAATTGACCAAATACAATCTTTACAAATCCTGAGCAATCAATACCGTTATTACTCATTCCTCCATATTTGTATGGAATATTTAGAAAGCTACAAGCAATCTTTACAATCTCACAATTACCAATATCTTCCTTACTAAAGACAAGAGAGGGTTTAGATTGATGGTTTTTGTTGGCACAAAATATTTGGGGTTTTTCTGGTAATTTTGCACACGGAAGAAAGATTGTCTTTCCTTCCCGAATAGTTGTGTTAGCTAAGCCATTAGCTTCAATTATCTTTTCTAATGAAACATTATATATCCTTGCAATCTTTAAAAGTGTATCTTTAGATTTTATCTTATAGAGAATACCATTTTGGCTTGGAATTTTAATTTCCATTCCCTCTCTTATAATATTGCTTGCTATATTGTTCACACTAATGATTGTAGAAACATTCAACCCAAACTTCCTTGAAATTGACCAAAGTGTATCGCCTAATCTAACCTTATAAATTGTATTTTTTAGGATTTTTTCTTTGCTTTTCTCACTTCTATGCTGAATATCTATATTATGCTCTTTAATAACCGTGGCAATAAGAAGATATTTCTTTTCTCCTATAAGAAATTTCTCTTTCTTAAGAGGGAATTTAATAACTGGAAATAAAAATCCACAACCTATAAAAACTATAATAAAAATAAGTATCTTAAAACCCTTCATACATTTCACTTAATGCCTCAATCTGATTGAATATGCTAAAAGATGAAAATCCATCCAGGCTTATGGCAGAGCATCTGCATATGGATAAGCAAGAGCCACAGCCATGGCATAGGGCAGGGTTTATCTTTGCTGATACCCTTCCCTTTATTTCTTGTTTCTCAATTGCAGAATATGCACAAACATCAATACAGCTAAAGCAGGCTTTACAAAATTCAGGATTTACCCTGGAAATCACAGGTTCTATTTCAAGGGAATCCTTTGAAACAAGGGAGATTGCCTTAGAGGATGCTGCTCCTGCAGATTGCACACAATCGGGAATATCCTTTGGGAATTGGCAAGAGCCAGCTAGAAATATGCCTCCGGTTGTTGTTTCAGAGGGTGCTAGCTTTGGATGTAATTCTGTAAAGAAGCCATATTCATCATAAGGGATTTTTAAAATTTGGGCTAGGGTCTTTGAATCCTTTTGTGGAATAGCACCGTTTGCCAAAACAACCATATCTACCTCAACACTTAATGGAATGCCTGCCAATGTATCCGCACCCTTTACAACAAGCCTATCCTTTTTTTGATAAATCTTAGATACCCTTCCCCTGATATATGAAATCCCATATTTTGTCCTTGCCTTCTCTACAAACTCCTCATACCCCTTTCCAGCTGCCCTTATGTCAATATAAAAAATATGAACCTTGCAATCTGGGATATGTTCTCTTAAAAGAATTGCCTGTTTTGCGGTGTACATACAGCAAAACCTTCCGCAATATGAAATGCCTTTTGCATCATCCCTACAACCAATACATTGGATAAATGCAACGGATTTTGGCTCTTTCCCATCTGATGGCCTTTTTATGTGTCCTTTTGTAGGACCAGATGCATTTATAAGCCTTTCAAAGGAGAGGGAAGAGAGAATATCCTTAAATCTTCCTCCCCCATATTCTCCATAAACAGAATGGTCAAACAAGGAAAACCCTGTTGCAACAATGATTGCTCCTACATCCTCTGTGATTATCTCATCTTCCTGATAATAGTTAATTGCATCTCTATCACAGGCTTTTTTGCACAAGCCACACCTTTTCTTTGTGAAATATAGACAATTTTCCCGGTCAATTGTAGGAATCCTTGGAACAGCCTGTGGGAATGGAATGTATATTGCACCCCTATTTCCTAAACCCATATTAAATTCTGATGGAATCTTTACAGGGCATTTTTCAAGGCACAAGCCGCAACCTGTGCATTTACTTTCATCAATTGACCTTGCTTTTTTTCTTATTTTAACCTTAAAGTTTCCCATAAAGCCAGAGACCTCTTCAATCTCAGAATATGTATAAATCTTTATGTTTTTGTGCCTTGAGGCCTCAACCATCTTTGGGGTTAGAATACAGGCAGAGCAATCAAGGGTTGGGAATGTCTTGTCAAGCTGAGCCATCTTTCCACCGATGGAGGGCGTTCTCTCTACAATTATTGTAGAAATTCCAGCATTTGCCAAATCTAATCCTGCCTGAATCCCTGCAATTCCACCGCCAATAACACATCCCTTCTTGCAAACACCTGCCTTCAATTTAGTCAATGGGATATTTTTAGCTACCTTAAAAACAGCCATCCTTGTAAGCTCAATTGCCTTTTTGGTTGCCTTTTCTTTATCCTGATGAACCCAGGAGCATTGCTCCCTTATATTTGCCATTTCAAAAAGATATGGATTAAGACCTGCTTCGCTTATGCAATTTCTAAATGTCTCTTCATGCATTCTTGGAGAGCAGGCAGAGACAACAATTCTGTTAAGCCCATAATTCTTTATTGCCTCTTTTATTAAGGATTGTCCTGGCAAGGAACACATATATTGATAATCCCTTGTATAAACAACCCCTGGGATTTTAAGCAATTCGCTTGCTACAGAAGGACAATTAACAATCCCAGAAATATTTACACCGCAATGACAAACAAATACACCAATCCTTGCCATTTTTTAAGAATAAAGTTTAAAATAAGATGGTGTTTTTGGCAATAATTATTATTCTTTCTTGTGATTGCTTTTTCAAAAAGATTAACATTTTATTATTGTAACTAAACATTGCAAAAATTTTGCTTGACATTTCTTTAAAGCTTGTGCTACTATTTTTATAAAAGTAATATTATAAAAGAGGTCTGACTTATGTCGCAGTTGGTTCGTTTTGGGATATCAATTGATAAAGAACTCCTGACTAAATTTGATAGACTGCTTGAAGAGAAGGATTATCCTAACCGCTCAGAGGCAATAAGGGATTTAATAAGGGAGAGTTTGGTAAAGCGCGAGTGGATGACCGATGAAAGGGAAGTAGGTGGAGCAGTTGTCCTTGTCTATAACCACCACCGAAGAGAGTTAGTGAATAAGTTAACAGATATTCAACATGGGGAGCATAAACTTATCCTTTCATCACAACATATCCATTTAGATCATAATAATTGCTTGGAGATAATTGCAGTTAAAGGTATGCCTAAAGAAGTAGAGAGACTTGCTTTTAGACTGAAGTCCACCAAAGGGGTAAAATACGGCAGTCTGAGTATGGCTACTACAGGGGAAGAGATAGTATGAGGATATTTTTTTTCTTTTAAGTAGCACGAATTTTAAAAAGGTAATAAATTTTTATTGACATGAGATAAATTTTTTTGGTAGACTTTTGGTAGCATGAATTTTAAAAAAGTAACATAAAAGGAGGTAAAAAAATGTTAAGAAGGATACTTTTGGGGGTAAATATCTTGGTGTTGGGCTTGACCTCAACTCTTGAGGCTGAAGAGAGAGAGGAGTCAGTCCTTACCATCTATGGTGAAGAGATAGTGGTTACGGCTACAAGGGTAGAGAAGGAAATAGAGGCAGTGCCAGCATCTACATCTGTGGTTAAGAAAAAGGATATGGAAAAAAGAAATATTAAAGCAGTTGATGAGGCATTGAATATGGTTCCTGGTGTCTATAGCAAGCGAACTAAAGGACTTATGGATAGTATCGCTAAGGTTACTTTGAGGGGATTCCCGTCACAAGATAGAACATTAATCTTAATGGACGGTATTCCTCTCAATGATGCTTACTCTGGTAGTGTCCGTTTTGCTGGCTTAGCGCCAGAGGATATAGAAAAGATTGAGGTGGTTAAAGGTCCATTTTCAAGCCTCTATGGCGGTTATGCCATGGGAGGGGTAGTAAATATCATCACCAAGATGCCAGAAAAGAGAGAATTTTTTCTCAAAAGTGGCTATGGCTCAGGCTGGAATAGAGGAGAAGCTATGGATGATTTAGGAAACCTTTATTTCTCTTACGCTGATAAGTTAAAAGACAAATTGAGCCTCTTTTTAAGTTATGGATATAAGGCAACCAAAGGTTATCCCACAGATCTTAGTGTGGTAGGGATCAAACCTCCTGCAAATATCACTGGATGGACAGAGACCAAAGATAGAGGAGGGAACACTTGCTACTTAATTGGAGACAAAGGAGACAACAGCTGGTGGGATAAAAATTTTACCTTCAAGACAGGGTATGACTTTAGCAAAGCATCAAAGATTAATTTCTCATTTCATAGAATCGGCTTCGAATACAACTATGATAACCCCAAGACATATCTTAAAGATGCAGCCGGAAATCCAGTCTGGTCATATGTAACTGTAATTGGAACTAAAACAAAAACTGTAAATGAGTCTTCATTTCTTTCCGGTTCATTAGGCACAGAACAAAACAATTATAACCTAACTTGCGAAACAAAGATATCTTCTTTCAAGACAAAACTGACCCTTGGGTTGGTTGATCGGGAAAAATATTGGAATACAGTGCCTTCTGATACAGCAACCCGAGCAGGTGGGCCGGGTAAGGTCACAGAGACCCCATGTGAAAGCTATAACATAGATCTTCAATTCACTTCCCCTGTCTTTGGAAGGCACATCCTTACCTTTGGTGGCTCATTTAGACAGGGATGGGCAGACTCAAAGGATTACAATCTTACAAACTGGAAGGATAAGGAGTCAAAGACTGAACTTACTTATCAATCAAAGGGAAAAGACAGAACATATGCCTTGTTTTTGCAGGATGAGATAGTTCTTCGTGAAAATCTTACTGCTTATCTTGGGTTCAGGCAGGACTGGTGGAAGACCTATGATGGCTATGTAAATCAGGTAGGCATCAGTGGTTATCCAAAATACTATGACCCAAGAGAGAAATCATCCTTTAGTCCAAAGGCTGCCTTTGTCTATAAACCATTTGAAAAAACTACTTTACGAACATCTATTGGCAAAGCATTCAGATCAGCAACAATTTCTGAGCTCTATAAGACATGGACATCATTGAGAAATGTTACTTATGCGGGAAATCCTGACTTAAAACCAGAGACAACTTTTTCCTGGGATGTTGGGGTTAAACAGGACTTATGGAAGGGTGCAAAAATAGGGATTAGCTATTTTGAGAACAAGATGGATGATCTCATCTACTTAAAGACAGTTAGCCCTACCTATCAAGAGTATATAAATGTTGGTAAGGCAGAGGGTAAAGGTTTAGAGCTTGAGGTAGAACAAAAATTTGATAAGTGGCTTAAGGTTTTTTCCAACTTTACTTATAATGATGCAAAGATAAAAGAGAATGAAGCAAAACCTGCGACAGTTGGCAAAAGACTAACCTTTATGCCTGAGAAGATGTTTAATGTAGGGACAGAGTTTGAAAAAGGGCCTTTTTCCGCAAGTCTAACCGGCCGATATATGAGTAAAATTTATGCAACAGATGAGAACAAAGATACAGTAAACAATATCTATACTTCTTATGATCCTCATTTTGTAGCTGATACAAAGGTCTCTTGGAAGATTAAAAAGTTTGCTACATTGTCTCTTTCAATAGACAACATCTTTGACAAAGACTATTTCGGTTTCTGGAAGGAACCTGGGCGCTCATGGTTTGGGGAAATAAGATTAGGTTTTTAGGAAGGTAGCCAGATGGCACACCATATGAAAAGAACTGTTTTGCTTTTTACTGCTTTAGTAGGGCAGGAGAAGCTAAAGAAGGCTTTAATACTGAATGCTATAAATCCAAACTTGCAGGGTGTTTTGATTAAAGGAGAGAAAGGAACAGCCAAGTCAACTGCGGTAAGGGCATTGGCTGAGCTTCTGCCGGAGATAGAGGTGGTAAAATGTCCTTTCAATTGCAGCCCGCATGATCCCTCACTTCAGTGTGAGATTTGTAACGAGAAATGGAGGAGAAAAGAGAAACTCCCGAAGGAAAAGAGGAAGATGAGAGTAGTGGATTTTCCCTTAGGAGCCACAGAAGATAGAGTGATAGGGACTGTGGATATCGAGAAGGCTTTGAAGGAAGGGATAAAAGCTTTGCAGCCAGGCATACTGGCTGATGTAAATCAAGGAATACTTTACATCGATGAAGTGAATCTGCTTGATGACCATTTAGTGGATATCCTGCTTGATTCGGCGGCTATGGGCATAAACATCATCCAGAGAGAAGGAATATCACTTTCTCATCCTTCCAAGTTCATTCTTGTAGGGACCATGAACCCTGAGGAAGGAGAAATCCGTCCACAGCTTCTGGATAGGTTTGGGCTCAGCGTGGAAGTTAAAACACTAAGAGAAGTTGAGGAAAGGATAGAGATTATAAAAACAGTGGAAGAATTTGCAAAAGCACCTTTGCAATTTTCTCAACGCTACGAGGGAAAACAGAGAAAGCTTAGAGAAAGCATTATAAAAGCGATGGAATTGCTGAATGAGGTTGTAGTTCCTGAGAGATTATTATGTAAAATAGCTGAGATTTGCATCAATTTTGCTGTTGACGGCCACCGCGCTGATTTTCTTATTGCCAGAACTGCTAAGACTATAGCTGCTTTCAATGAGCGAAAAGTGGTAACTGAAGAGGATGTGAAAGAGGCAGCTGAGTTTGTTCTTCCTCACCGAATGAAGAAAAAACCATTTGAGCAACCTCAGCCCCTGCTGTGGCAAGAAATAGAGAGAATAATTGGTAAAAAAGAAGAATCTAAGCAGAAGGAAAATAACAAGTATCAAGATAACAGACAGCAAGAGCAACAAGAATCTAGTTCAAATCAAGACAAACAAGATAACAGTAAAGGAAATTTAGAGAAGGTTTTCGATATCGGGGAGCAAAGGAAGCTAAAATTTAAACTAAGGAAGGATAAAAAACAAAGGATTGGTTCAGGAAGAAGAGCTAAAACCTTAAGCTCTTGCCGTGGTAAGTATATCAAATCTAAAATTCCACAAGAAAAAGCAAGCGACATTGCTGTGGATGCTACTATGAGAGCTTCAATAATCAGAAAGGGAAGTCTCCAGATAGAAGAGGAAGACCTAAGGGAGAAGGTAAGGGAGAAGAAAATTTCCTCAACCATTGTATTTGTAGTTGATGCTTCAGGCTCAATGGGAGCGATGCAAAGAATGGAAGTGGCAAAGGGAGCAGTTATGGCTTTGCTTGAAGAGGCTTATCAGAAAAGGGATAAGGTAGGATTTGTTGCCTTCCGAAAGGAAAGGGCTGAGGTTCTTTTACCGCCCACTTCAAGCCAAGAGCTTGCAGCAAATTGTCTTAAGGAACTTCCTACTGGAGGTAAAACACCCCTTTCCGATGGTCTGTATAAAGGCCTGGAAATATTAAAGAGCCAGATGAGAAAGAGTAAAAATATCATCCCTATTATGGTGCTAATCTCTGATGGAAGAGGAAATATTCCTTTAGGGAATGATGTTAGAAAGGAGGTAATCTCTCTTGGAGAAGAGATAAAAAGGCAGGGGATAAATTTAGTAGTTGTGGATTGCAACAGTGGCTTTTTGAATCTTGGATATAACCGAGAACTGGCTGAGATAAGTGGAGGACAATATTATAGCTTGGATAAACTTGATACTCAAAATTTAATGAATGTAGTGAAACCTTTAGTAGGGTTTTGTAACTTAAAAAATGAAACCACAGGTAAACACAGATATGAAACCACAGGTAAACACAGATATGAAACCACAGGTAAACACAGATAAAGTACAAGAATTTCTCTATAAGGAACTAACTAGTGAGATATTAGATGCAGCATTTCAGGTACATAATACCTTGGGTTGTGGATTATTAGAAAAAGTATACGAAAATGGGCTTACTTGGGAATTGACTCTCAGAGAAAAGAAAGTTGTAACACAGAAAGAATTTAAAGTATTTTATCGTAAGAAAGAAGTAGGGTTATATGTTGCTGATATGATAGTTGAAGAAAAAGTTATTGTAGAAGTGAAATCAGTAGAAACAATTACTGATGTTCATCGAGCACAGTTACTTAATTATTTAAGGATATCTGGTTACCGGATTGGTTTAATTTTAAATTTTGCTCAGCCAAAGTTAGAATATGAAAGGTTAATAATTTAATCTGTGTTCATCTGTGGTTAAATTACAGAAGCTTTAGTAGGAAGGGGAAAAGCAGGATGAAAGTGAAAATAATGCCTATAATAGCCATAGTGATATTTGGTTTAATAGTAAGCTTGGTCTTCTCTTCCGTTCCGAAGAAGATTGAGAAGGCACCTAGAGGGAAAATAACCATTGTTGATGACTTAGGAAGGGAAACCTCTTTATCAAAACCGGTTAAGAAAATTGTAGTCGTATCAGGAACATATAATGCTGACATAATCTGTGCTTTAGGGAAAGGGGATAAAATCGTAGGTATCATGTATTCGCCTAAAAGTCAACTTTTACCTGAACTCAGAAAGAAAGAATCTGTAGGAGAGAGCTGGGTAGAACCCAATCTGGAAAAGATTCGTGAACTTAATCCAGATGTAGTAATAGCTAATCCATATCTTAAGAAGGAAGTGGCAGAAAAATTAGAGGAATGGGGTATGCCTATTCTTTGCTTCAGAAGTTACACAGATGAGGAAGTACATAGAGCGATTGAGCAATTTGGGAAGATGTTAGGAAAAGAGAAGAGGGCAAAGGAGCTTTGGGAATTTATAGAGAGTAAATTAAACTTGATCAAAGAAAGGGTCAAAGATTTAAAGCCTGAAAAGAAGCCAAAGGTATACAAAGAACGTTATCAGCAATATCATACGGTTTCCTCTTTAGAAAAACAGACCTTGCTAACTCCATGGGGTGAATACTCTGCAAAGAATCTTGGTAATTGGATGATAGAATTTGCAGGAGGAATAAATTGCATTGGAAAGCAGCCGGTTGCTTATCTAGAGGTAGATCCTGAGTTCGTTAGGGAAGCAAACCCAGATATAATCGTTAAATTTTCTCTTTGGAAGAATGAAGAAGTATGGAGGGCACCATCTGAGGAAACAATGAAAAAGGTATGGGAAGAGGTAATTGGAAGGAGAACTTTGAAAAATGTGAAAGCTGTAAAGGAAGGGAAGGTCTATATCATTTACTCAAAAATACTTGCTGGGCCAAGAGGAATAGTTGGTCTTTGCTATTTTGCCAAATGGTTTCATCCTAATCTCTTTTACGATATTTCTCCTCAGAAGATACATGAAGAGATGTGGAAGAAATTCTGGGGAGTAGAACTTGAAGGAACATGGGCATATCCACCTCTGAAATAAAGGACCTGTATTTTAGGTTTACTGCAAGGAAGATATTATTTATTCTTGCCAGTATTGGCGCAGTTATAGGTATGGGGCTTATAGCCTGCACCATTGGTACTATCCAGATAGAGATAAATGATATAGCTTCTGCTATTTTGGCTAAAATTTTTCCCTTTGCCAATATAGAAACTTCAGAGTTTACTGAGGACATTATCTGGGATATAAGACTTCCTCGGATTATAATGGCGATAATCGCTGGAGCAGGATTTGCCATATCTGGTGCAGTGATGCAAGGAATTACGCGAAATCCCTTGGTAAGCCCTTTCACCATTGGGGTCTCCTCTGCTGCAGCCTTTGGAGCATCTATTGCCATTGTCCTTGGGTTTAGCCTTCTTGGAAGTGAAAAATACATAGTGGTAACAAATGCTTTTATCTTCGCTTTAATCAGCGCTTTTTTAGTTCTTGGTTTGGCGAGGATGAGAGGAATAACAGGAGAGACTTTGATACTGGCTGGAATTGCGCTGATGTATCTTTTTTCAGCTTTTACCTCTATACTCCAATACATCGCCACTGAAAAACAGCTTCAAGCAGTGATCCATTGGACATTTGGAAGTCTCACTGGATCAAGCTGGAATGATGTATTAGTGGTATCGATTATATTCTTCTTCTGCTTTCCCTTCTTAATGAAGCATTCCTGGGATTTAAATGCCATATCTGGTGGAGATGAAGTTGCCAAAAGTCTTGGAGTTAACCTCCCTCAAGTAAGGATAATTTGTCTGATATTGGCAACAATAATTACTGCTGGAATAATTTGCTTTACTGGAATAATAGGCTTCGTTTGTCTTGTCACACCGCATATAGCCAGGCTACTAATCGGAGCGGATCATAGGTTTCTTCTCCCCTTTTCCTGTATCCTTGGCGCACTTTTATTACTCATCGCTGACACTATAGGAAGAAATATTATTTCTCCAGTCATAATTCCAGTAGGAATTGTAACTTCGATTATTGGAGTTCCATTCTTTGTGTATCTTTTAATAACCAGAAGGAAGGAATATTGGACATGAGAATAGAGATAAATGGAGTTTGCTTCGCCTATGGAAGTAGACCCGCTCTGAAAGATGTAAGCGTGAAGGTAAAAGGTGAAGAAGTGATAAGCATACTTGGTCCTAACGGATCAGGGAAAAGTACGCTTCTTAAGTGCATCAACAAGATTTTGAAGCCACAAAAGGGGGTTATCTATCTTGATGGGAATGAGACAAGCAAGTTTAAACAAAAGGAATTGGCTAAGCTTTTAGGCTATGTTCCCCAAAGTTCCTCCTACTCTTTCCCTTTAACAGTTTTTGATGCCGTGCTCTTAGGAAGAAAACCTTATATCACTTGGAGTATAAGCTTTAAGGATAAAGAGATTGTTTCTCAGATACTAAAAGAAATGAATTTGGAAGATATGATGCTAAGATATTTTAATGAGCTGAGTGGCGGGGAAAAACAAAAAGTTCTTTTAGCAAGGGCATTGGCTCAGGAACCTGAAGTTTTGCTCCTTGATGAACCTACCAGTAATCTGGACTTAAGGCATCAGCTTGAGGTTATGGAACTTATCAGCTCTTTAGCAAAGAAGAAAGCTATAGCAATAGTAATGGCCATTCATGATTTAAATCTTGCCTCTAGATTTTCAGACAGGATGCTATTTCTTACGAAGGGAAAGATTTTTGCCATTGGACAGCCCAAAGAAGTATTTACTCCAGAAAATATAAGGGAAGTTTATGGGGTAGAAGCTATTATAAGTAAAGCTTCAGTAAGCCCATATATCATACCAATAAAATCTTTATCATGAGATATAAAAAAGGAGGTGGTCATATGAAGTTAGGGGCTATTACATGGGCAACTTCTACAGAGATGGTAGCTCAGGCAAGTAAGAAGTTAGATTTTGTAGAGTTAAAGTTGTTCCCTGCGGATTTGCTCAGGGAATATCCAGAGAAAATCGAGGAGGTGTTGAATGAGCTGAAGGGACAAGATGTAGTCTTTTTGCACCGGTCAACCGAAGGTTTCTGGGACCAGATTGAAGATAGGATAAGGGAGATAAGAAAGGAAGTACCAATTATTTGTATAGGATATGATCCTTCTTACTGGAGTCTTTCTACGGTTAAGCTGGAGATTGTAGCTACTTGCCAATCTTATGTAACTTTCGGTGGGGAGGAAAACTTCTCTAATATGCTGCGCTATATTGCCAAAGAAGTTACGGGAATGGAAATAGAAGTAAAACCACCCAAGAAACTTCCTTGGGAAGGAATTTACCATCCTAATGCTTCCTCTTACTTTGATGATGTGGATGAATATCTCAAATGGTATAGAGAGTACAAGCCGAAAGAGGGTCCTAAAGTGGGTCTTCTTTACTTCCGTAATTACTGGGTCGATGAAAATATAAGGGTAGAGGAAGCGTTAATAAGAGCACTTGAAGAGCAGGATTTGGATGTTATCCCTGCCTTTTCTTACTCAGTAAGGGATGAAGAGTTGGGGAGTAAAGGGAGCGCAGAGATAATTTGTGAGTATTTCCTTAAAGATGGAGTTCCCAGAATTGATGCGTTAGTGAACCTTCAATGGACGCTTCTTGGGAACGATAGAGGCAACATGGAAGAGCCGAAGGATGCAAAAGAAAAAGGTATCGAGGTTTTAAAGAAATTAGGGGTACCAGTATTTCAGCCTATAGATGCTTATTATAAGACTATTGAAGAGTGGAAAAATAATCCCGAAGGTTTAACTCAAGATATCGCCTATCATGTGGCTTTTCCAGAATTTGAGGGGAGGATTGAGCCAATTATAGCCGGTGCTAAATCTTGGGAAAAGGACTTGGATATAGGGGCAAGTTTGCGAGCCAGAGTCCCCTTAGAAGATAGATGCCATAAGATAGCAAGAAGAATAAAGAACTGGATAAGGCTTAAGAAGAAGCCTATTGATGAAAGAAAAGTTTCTTTCATCTTCCACAATAATCCTTGTGCCTCAGTTGAAGCGACAGTTGGTCTTGGTGCTCATTTAGATACTTTAGAAAGTGTCGCTCGGATAATACAGCGGATGAAGGAGGTAGGCTATAAGGTAGCCCCTCCTCAGAATGGCAAGGAACTCATTGATACTATTATGGAACGAAAGGCTATCAGCGAGTTTCGCTGGACAACCGTTGATGAGATTGTAAATAAAGGAGGAGCACTATCACTTATTTCCACCAAGGATTATGAAAGTTGGTTCAATACCCTTTCGCCAAAGGTAAAAGAACGGATGAATGGTGCCTGGGGAGAGCCTCCAGGAAGGGAAGTGAATGGTGTACCTGCAGCTATGGTTTATGATGGAAAGATTGTGGTTACTGGAGTTCAGTATGGCAATGCAGTAGTATGTGTTCAGCCAAAAAGAGGCTGTGCGGGTGCAAGATGTGATGGGCGAGTATGTAAGATACTCCATGACCCTGATATTCCTCCCCCTCATCAATACATGGCAACTTACCGATATCTGGAGAAAAATTTCGGTGATGTCATCATACATGTAGGAACGCATGGTAATCTGGAGTTTCTACCGGGGAAAGGAGTAGGGCTTTCCGCCGAATGCTATCCGGATATAGGTATTGGAGACATCCCACATCTTTATATCTATAATGCTGACAACCCACCTGAAGGCACTATTGCCAAAAGAAGGAGCTATGCTACCTTGGTTGACCATATGCAGACAGTGATGATGCAGGGAGGGCTTTATGAAGAATTGGAAGAATTAGACCGGTTCTTGGGAGAATATGAACAGATAAAGAATTTAGACCCGGGAAGAGCAGCTGCCTTAGAGCATCTGATTATGGAAGCCATAAAGAAGACAAATCTGGACAAGGAGATTAAGATTAACCGCAGAAATGCCGAAGGTATAGAGAAGAGAATAAGGCTCTCAGACATTAGTGAAAATGAAGCCAAATCTCTCTCCTTTGACGAGATAGCCTGTGCTGCTCACTTAGTGCTATCCCGAACACGAAATACACAGATTCAGGATGGGATGCACATCTTCGGTCAGTTGCCTGAAGGAGAAAGGCGTGTAGAGTTCATAAATTCGATTTTGCGCTATGATGCCGGTGAGGAGGTTTCTCTACGGAAGATTGTTTCGGCAATGATGGGTATGAATCTATCTGATTTACTAACCGATGGTGGTAAGGTCTGTCCATACCATAAGAGGAGTTACGGAGAACTACTTGAGGAGATAAATACTATCTGCAAGGAATTCATCCGTAGGATGATAAATAATGAGAAAGATTTAGGCAACTTAGCTAATGAGGTGTTAGGTGGAAGATTAAAGAATGCAGAGTATATAGATAGCCTTAAAATAATCTGGGAAAAGGTAACTGATTTGAACCGCCGGATTGATGAATCACAAGAGATAGAAGCACTCCTTGCTGGCTTTGATTCCGGGTATATCCCTCCAGGTCCCTCAGGCTTGATCACCCGTGGCAGGGATGATATATTGCCTACGGGCAGGAATTTTTATTCTCTTGACCCATACCGCATTCCCAGTAAAGCTGCCTGGAAGGTTGGGCAGAAGCTTGCTGAGGCAGTAATTGAGAAATACAAGCAAGAAGAAGGTAGAATCCCTGAGAATGTAGCTATTTATTGGATGTGCAATGATATTATGTGGTCTGACGGTGAAGGGATGGCTCAGATATTATATCTACTTGGAGTTAAACCTATCTGGCTTTCCAATGGAAGGGTAAAAGGATTTGAGATAATTCCATTAAAAGAATTAGAAAGGCCACGAATTGATGTTACTATCCGGGTGTCTGGAATAACGAGGGATAACTTTCCAAACTGTATTGAGCTTGTAGATGAGGCTATTCAAGCAGTAGCCTCATTGCCGGAACCAGAAGAGATGAACTTTGTTCGTAAGCACTCTTTAGCACAATTAGCAGAGGCAAAAGAGAGTGAAGGAAATAAATATGATGCCTGGCGAAATGCTACCTTACGCGTCTTTGCATCAAAACCCGGCACCTACCAGGCAGGAACACAACTGGCTGTCTATGCCTCTGCCTGGAAGGATGAAAAAGATCTTTCAGATGTCTTTATCTACTGGAATGGGTATGCCTATGGCAAAGGCATATTCGGAGAGGAAAAACATAAGCAATTAGCAGAGAATCTTAAAACAGTAGATATAACCTACAATAAAGTAGTATCTGATGAATACGATCTTTTTGGTTGCTGCTGCTATTTTGGCACGCATGGTGGGATGACTGCGGCTGCCCGGCATATCTCGGGTAAAGAGGTCAAGACTTACTACGGCGATACCCGTGAACCAGAGCATATTGAGGTGCGGGATATGGCAGACGAGATCAGGCGTGTAGTGCGGACAAAGCTGCTTAACCCAAAATGGATTGAAGGGATGAAACAACACGGATACAAAGGGGCAGGTGACATTTCCCAGCGTATAGGAAGGGTATATGGCTGGGAGGCAACAACCCAGGAGGTTGATGACTGGATCTTTGATGATATAGCGAAGACATTTTGTCTTAATGAAGAAAATCGCAAATTCTTTGAGGAGAATAATCCCTGGGCTTTAGAGGAGATAGAAAGGAGGTTGCTTGAGGCAGCCCAGAGGGGTCTTTGGAAGGCAGATGAGGAGGTCCTGCAGGGATTGAAGGAAGCCTATCTTAAGACTGAAGGGCTGTTGGAGGAAAGGATGGGTGAGGTTGAGGGAGACTTTCAGGGAGGTTCAGTAGATATATTGACTTCTGAAGAGGTTAAAGATTGGGATAAAAAGATGAAAGAGGTAAAGGAGGTTCTTTATGGCTGAAGCAAAAGAAAGTACGTGTTTAGCTTCGCTAAACATAATTGTAAATTGCAAGTTGTAGATTGCAAATTGTAAAATGAAATGAGGAATGAAGAAGTTTTGATTTAGATTTTGTATTTTAAAAAAATTTACAATTTAAAATTTACAATTTAAAATTTACAATTAAAGAAAGCGTTTTTGGCTCTTTAGCATAAGGAAGCTTAACACATACAATGGATGAACTAAACACATACAAAGATATCTATAAGACTCTTACAGCAAAGAAATTTGCCTTTATAATCTTAGGCCTTATAGCTATAGTAATTCTGGCAGTATTTGCTTCTTTTCAGGGAGCAGCAGATATTAAAAGAACAGAGGTACTTTCAGTAATCATTCAGAAGGCTTTTCCCTTCTTTAACCTTGAACCATCAAAGATGGCTGATACAATCGTCTGGCAGCTCAGACTACCTCAAATACTGATGGCAATCATCGCTGGTGCAGGACTTGCAGTCTCCGGAGCAGCCATGCAGGGGATAACCCGGAATCCACTGGTAAGTCCTTTTACTGTTGGGGTATCTGCTGGTGCAGCCCTTGGAGCAGCAGTAGCCATCGTCCTTGGGGCAAGCATAGCTAGTAGTGGGAAGTACTTCATCATATCAAATGCCTTTATCTTTGCTCTTGGAGCTGCCTTTCTTGTCCTTGGTATTTCAAGGCTTAGGGGGGTAAGTTCAGAGACCATTATCTTGGCTGGAATTGCCATTATGTATATAATAAGTGCCTTTGTATCTCTGCTCCAGTATATTGCTACAAAAGAAGAGCTCCATGCTTTAGTTCACTGGATGTTTGGCACATTGAGTACAGGAGGATGGGATATGCTTCCCATAGTAGGAATACTCACCCTTTTGGTGACATTAGGTATTTCTAAGTACTCCTGGGACTTGAATGCTATGGCCTCAGGTGAAGATGTGGCCAAGGGCTTGGGAGTAAACACCACCAGGACAAGAAATGTGGTGATGGTATTGGCAACCTTGGCTACGGCTGGAATCATCTGTTTTACAGGAATTATTGGATTTATCTGCCTTATGTCACCTCATATAACAAGAACACTTATTGGTGCAGACCATAGATTCCTCTTTCCAGGCTCTTGTATTGTAGGGGCCTTTCTTCTTTTAGCAAGTGATACTGTAGGCAGGACAATCATTGCTCCTACTGTCATTCCTGTTGGGATAGTGGTAGCATTCTTAGGAGGTCCATTCTTCCTCTATTTACTTATAACAAGAAGGAAACAGTATTGGCAATGAAACTTAGGATTAAGGATGTATATTTTAGTTATAATAGCGTTGAGGCATTAAGGGGAGTAAGTTTAGAAGTTGGAGATGGCGAAATACTTGCCCTTGTAGGACCAAATGGCTCAGGAAAAACTACGCTCCTTAAATGTATAAACAGAATATTGAAGTTTAAGATAGGCAAGATTTTGGTAAAGGAAAAGAACATAAAGCAGATGAAATCTCAAGAGATTGCCAAACTTGTAGGCTATGTACCACAGGATGCAAACTCTTCTTTCTATTCCACAGTATTTGACACTGTGCTGCTTGGTAGAAGACCATATATAACTTGGTCTGTAAGCACCAAGGACAAGGAAGTAGTGGCACATCTTTTGAATTTGATGGGACTTGAGGGTATGGCTACGAGAGAGTTTAGTCAGCTATCTGGAGGAGAGAGACAGAAGGTGGTAATAGCCAGAGCGTTGGCTCAAGAGCCTGAAATTCTTCTACTTGATGAACCAACCTCCAATCTGGACTTAAGGCACCAATTGGAGGTCTTGGATTTAATTACAAATATAGTAGACAAAAGAGGGATTTCAGCCATAATGGCTATACATGATTTGAACTTAGCAGCTCGATACTCCCATAAGGTAATGATGCTCAAAGAAGGAGGGGTATTTTCTGCTGGAGAAGTAGAGGCAGTCTTTACAGAAGAGAACATAAGGGAGGTCTATGGAGTAGAGGTGAAGGTAAGTAATAGTGCAGGCAGACCTCATATAATTGCCCTTTCACCAAGTTAGTGGGATGAGCCAGATATTATTAAGTAGTTTAACAATGGCAGGTTGGTTGCTTCTGAAGACAGTACCTATCATTATCTTAGGAGTTATACTGGCTGAGTTCATTGTCTCTTTAGGATGGGTAGATAGACTATCCTTTCTGGCAAGACCAATTACAAGATTTTCTCACCTACAGGATGAATGTGGGATAATCTTTCTTTCTGCCTTTGCTTCACCTACATCTGCCAATTCTATGCTTGCTAATTATTATAATAAGGGGGTTATTGAAAAGAAGGAGTTATTCCTTGCCGCCATGATCAATACATTTCCAGCAATCCTCATGCACTGGCGGAGTATGTTGCCTATACTTTTGCCTCTTTTAGGACTTGCTGGCCTCTTATACTTCCTTATTCTGGTTCTGGTAGCTCTGGTTAAAACATCACTTCTAATGATAGTGGCAAGACTTATACTAAAAAAAAGGGCTGCTTCAAAGACAAGTATTGAAAAGAAAAAGATTCTTCCTTTAAAAGAGGCGTTCTGTACTGCCTTGAAGAATTCTAATTATACGATTAAACGGATAATTATGGTAATAATTCCAACCTTGATTCTCTCTTGCTTATTGATAGAATTAGGGGTTTTTGAGAGATTATCTCATCTACTTAAGGGAGTGATTCTTTATTTCCCTATACCATCTGAAGGATTGGGAATAGTTGCTGCCTTCTTGGCACACTCAAATGCTGCCTATACTGTGGCAGGTAGCCTCTTATCAGCTGGCGAGCTTACCCAAAAGGGTGTGGTGCTTTCACTCCTTATCGGAAGTGTTCTTTCGAGTGTTGTCATGGTGTTTCAATATATTATGCCCTATTATATAGGAATATTTGGTCCTAAGATAGGCTTACAGTTGGTGGGTATCTCAGAGATAATCAGAAATGGAATAACAATAATATTTATCTTTGGATTGGCAATATTTTGGTGAAAGGTATGTGTTTAGCTCCTTTAGTATATGTTTAGCTACGGGCTCTTGTTTTTAGCCATTAGCTTTGGAATTGTAAATTTTAAATTGCAAATTTTAAATTGTAAATTTAAAGAGGTAAAAAAATAATGATTATAAAAAATTCATCCTCTCTCAATTTGAAATTTACAATTTGCAATTTACAATTTGCAATTGTTTAGCGAAGCTAAACACGTACGGTGAAAGTAAAAATGAGGATAGCATTGATCATCTTTCTTATGGTTTTTATTGCCGGTTGCGCACCAAAACCAGAAGAGGAAGTGAGTCTTTCAAAAGGGATTGTCATAACCGATGAAATGGGAAGAAAGGCAGCTTTTACCAGTATTCCAGGGCGAATTGTGGTCTTGACTGGCTATCCTGCTGAGGTTATCTGTGCCTTAAAAGAAGGAGAAAGAATTGTAGGCATCTGCAACCCTGAGGGTGAATATATTCCTGAGCTTCGTAAGAAGCCATCAGTGGGAAAGAGTACAGTCACTCCAAATCTTGAAAGGATCATAGAACTTAAGCCAGATTTGGTTATAGCCTATCAGTGGACAGAGAAAGAGGTGATAGAGAAGTTAGAGAGAGCAGAGATAAGGGTTCTTTGCTTTAGGGTTTGGACGCTTGCTGAAACCCTCCAATTTATTGAAAAGATGGGAAAGTTGCTTGGTAGAGAGAAAGAAGCAAATCAGCTAAAGGAATTTATAAATAGTAAGATAGATATGATTAGGGAGAAAACAGAAGGTATCCCTGTTAAAAAAAAGCCAAGCATATTCTGTGAGGTCTTCAAACCCTATCAATCAACGGCTCAAGGAGAAAACTCAATGAAAACACCATGGGGGAAATTTATGTATAAGAGTCCTACGCAGATTCAGATAGAGATAGCAGGTGGGATAAATTGTGTAGGAAGACAACCTGTTCGCTCCCCAATAATGAGTCCTGAATGGGTTGTAGAGAAAGACCCTGATATTATCATAAAGATTCCTTGGGTTGAAGGGGTTGGCAGTATACCTTCTTTAGAAGCTATGAAGGCAATTAGAGATGAGATCATGCACAGGGAAGGGTTAAATCTTATAAAGGCAGTAAAGGAAGGGAGGGTTTACATCATCCATTCAAAGCTTTGTGCTGGACCAAGACAGGTTATAGGTACTTGTTATAAGGCAAAATGGTTCCACCCTGAACTTTTTCCAGATCTTTTGCCAAAGGCTGTGCATAAAGAGATGCTAAAGAGATTTTGGAAGATGGAATTGCAAGGAACTTGGACCTACCCTGAGGAGCTTAATCTTCCTGTTAAAGGAGGTAAAAGATGAGTTGTAAAGCTATAACATTTCCGTTTACTGCTATTGTTGGTCAAGAGCGGATGAAGAAGGCTTTGATCTTAAATGCCATAAATACTCAGATTTCTGGGGTACTTATTCGAGGAGAAAAAGGGACAGCCAAATCAACTGCAGCCAGGGCATTAGCAAATCTTTTGCCAGAGATTGAGGTGGTCAAAGACTGCCCATTCAGCTGCCATCCTGAGAGGGAAGAATTGATGTGTGAGCAATGCCGTAATCGAAAGACCCAAGGAGAAAACCTTCCAGTAATTAAAAGGAAGATACAGGTAGTCAATCTCCCTGTAGGCTCAACTGAAGATAGGGTAGTTGGAACCCTTGATATTGAACATGCCCTAAAGACTGGAGAAAAGAGGTTTGAGCCAGGAGTATTGGCTGATGCAAATCGAGCCATACTCTATGTAGATGAGGTAAATCTCTTAGATGACCACATTGTTGATGTCCTACTTGATTCTGCGGCTATGGGTATAAATACAATTGAAAGGGAAGGAGTCTCTTACTCTCATCCTGCCCATTTTATCCTTATTGGCACCATGAACCCTGAAGAAGGGGAATTGCGACCTCAATTGCTTGATAGATTCGGTTTATGTGTGAATATTGAGGGGATAGACGAGCCTAAAGAGAGGGTTACAATCATCAAAAGAAGAGAGCAGTTTGAGGAAGATCCAGCTAAATTTGCTGCTGAGTGGGAAAAAGAAGAAAGGAGACTGAGTGAAGCAATCCTTACAGCTCGCAGATTACTTAAGGATGTGGTCTTTCCTGATGATATGTTAGACCTAATTGCCAAGATAGCAGTCGATATGCGAGTAGATGGCCACCGAGCAGATATATTTATGGTGAAGACAGCTAAAACAATTGCCGCTTTCAACCAACGCACAGAAGTTACAGAGGATGATGTCAAGGAAGCAGCAGAGTTTGTTTTGCCCCACCGAATACGAAAAAAGCCTCACCAGGGAGAAAAGACAGAACAACAAAAGCTGGAACAGACCTTTAAGAAGCATAAGGAAGAGAAGAAACAGACAGATGGCTATCAGAATCAGGATAAGGAAATGAACAATTGCCAGCCTCAGGCCAGGCAAGACGCAAGCAAAGAGACTCTCTTTGATGTAGATAGGCAGTTTCAGGTAAAAGAGTTAAACCTGGCAAAAGAACGAGAGCTAAAAGAGGGGACTGGCAGAAGAAGCAAGACTATTTCTGATGATAAAAGGGGTAGGTATATCAAGAGCTGCTTACCCAAGGAGAGAAAGGATGATATTGCCTTTGATGCTACATTCAGAGCAGCAGCACCACATCAGATAAAAAGAAATAAGGTTTCAGAAAATCAGAAAATAATTATTACACCTCAAGATATTCGGCAAAAGCAGAGGGAGAAGAAAGTTGGTAACCTGATAGTCTTTGTGGTAGATGCCTCAGGGTCTATGGGTGCCTCACAACGAATGTCAGCTGCCAAAGGGGCTATTCTCTCTTTACTCACTGATTCCTATCAAAAAAGGGATAGAGTAAGTATGGTTAGTTTCAAGCAAGATAGAGCAGAGGTCTTGCTTCCTCTTACCAACAGTGTGGAATTGGCTTCGCAAAAACTATCTGAGTTGCCTACTGGAGGGAGAACTCCTCTTTCTTCAGGCCTGCAATTAGGATTTGAGATTATTAAACAAGAATTAAGAAAGAACAAAAGACTTGCTACCCTAATGGTGTTGGTTAGCGATGGCAAAGCTAATGTCTCTATAGAAAAGGGAGGTAAACCATTTGAAGAAGCAAAGGCTATAGCTTACAGGATAAAAGAAGCAAGGGTAAAATCTCTGGTAATAGATACAGAAAGAGGATTTGTCCGCTTAGGAAGATTGCAGGAACTCTCTTTGGCTTTAGGTGGGAAGTATTATTCTTTAGAAGAGATAAAAGCAGAGAATGTCTCTTGTCTAATCAGAGAATTTACCGAGGTTTAACATTGAAGAAAAATGGGATATAAGAAAACATTCTTTAGAATTGAAAGGCGAACTAAAAGATTTCGCACTTGCCAGAATCTTTGGACCTTCACCAACAGAATATGCGACATCAATGAGAACATTAGTTGAAAGTAGTGCTTGGAAAGATGAAAAAGACTTAGTCAAGAGTTATGATGATAGTATGAGTTATGCCTATTTCAAAGGAAGAATAGAGAAAAATGAGAAGATATTCTCCAATTTGCTTAAATCCATTGATATTGTAACTCAGGAAAGGGATAACACAGAGTACGAGGTTACAGACCTAGATCATTATTATGAATTTTTAGGAGGACTATCAAGAACAGTTCAGGATAAGAGAGGAGAAAAGGCAGAGATTTTGGTTATAGATTCTACAGAAGAGGAAGTGGTTGTAGATGATTTAAAGATAGCGATTGAGCGGGCTACAAGAACAAGAACACTTAATCCTATTTGGATAGAAGGGATGTTAAAGCATGATTTTCATGGCGCAAAGAAGATAAAAGATAGGGTAGAATATCTTCTTGCTTTTGCTGCCACTACAGGCAAGGTTGAAAGTTGGGTATTTGATAAGGTCGCTGATAGATTAATATTTGATGAGGGGATGAGAAACAGACTTAAGCAGAACAATCCATATGCCACTATGAAGATAAACGAACTACTGTTAGAATCCGCAAGAAGAGGGTATTGGAAAGTAGAAAAAGAAAGGTTGAAACATTTGCAAAATATTATATTAAAGATGGAAGGAGATATTGAATGATAACATGCTACCGCAGAAACGCAAAAATATATTTGCACTTCGTAGGTGCAAGTATCTCTAAATTTGTAAATTTTTTCTCTTGTTTAAAAGGCTAATCGCTAAAAGCCAAAAGCTAATAGCTAACACATACTTAATCGTTATTTCTGAATTACAGAACAAATACACCAATCCTTGCCATTTTTTAAATAAAAAGTTTAAAATAAATTGGTGTTTTTGGCAATAATTATTCTTTTTGCGTTTCTTGTTCAAGCATCAGGAATACTCATTCTCTTTAATACATCTTGCAACCTTCTTCTTATAACAACAATATTTGCCTCCTTGAAATGTATTCCGTATAGCGCAGGTTTTTTTGGATTTTTCTGCGGCATACTTTTAGACTTGCTTGGAATAAGGCGTTTTGGAATAAACGCTTTGTCTTTTTCTATAATAGCAATATTGGTAAGCATTTTTTCAAAGAGGATATACCATAGGGTTTATATTATCTTTTTCCTTGTCTTTTTATCAACCATATTTTCTGGCATTATTTCTTTATTTCTTCTTTTTCTTTTTGAGGGTTTTTTGCTTAATTTTTTTCATCTTTTAAAGGAGGGTTTGTATAATTCTCTCCTTGCTTCTTTAATCTTTATTTTTATAAGAAAGAGGCTATGAAAAGGAAAATTTCCTCCCTTTATATAATATTTTTTCTGTTATTTTTTATCCTCCTTTTATCCTCTTTTTATCTTCAAATAATAAGGGGAGGTTATTTTAAAGCCAGGTCTTTGAAGAATAGGATAAGAATAATTCCACACCCCCAATCTAGGGGGATGATATTTGATAGAAAAGGCAAGGTTTTGGCAACAAATGTAGCTAATTTTTCCATATCCATTATTCAAGAAAGCCTTTCAGATGAACAAATAGAGGGTATTTTATCAAAGATTTCTTCTATTGTTCCATTTGATAGAGAAAAGGCAAAGAAAAGCATGAAAAAAAAATCTCTTCGCAGGTTTGAACCAGCCACAATTATAGAAAATATTTCAAAGGACAATGCTTTAAGGATAGCACTTGCCTTTTTTGATATGCCATCCCTTGTTATAGATGCAAAACCTCTTCGTTATTATCCGAATTCAGAGCTTGCCTCACACCTTTTAGGTTATATTGGACCCATCACAGAGAAGGAATTTAAAGAAAAAGAGGGTTATCTTATTGACGATAGGATTGGAAAAAGTGGCATAGAAAATGCATACGAAGATATTCTTAAAGGAAAGATGGGAGGGGATGTTATTGAGACAAATGTCTCTGGAAGGACAATCCGGATATTGGGGAAAGAAGAGGCAATTTCTGGATGCAATCTTTATCTTACAATTGATAAAAACCTCCAAGAAATAGGAGAAAAAGCCCTTTATAAAAATGGAGCAATTGTTGCTATGTCTCCAAAGACAGGTGAGGTTTTGTGTATGGTGAGTAAGCCTGGTTTTAATCCTTCCCTCTTTCTTAAAAAGCTCTCACCAAATGAGGCAAAAGAGACCATTTTTAATCCATCCTATCCCTTAGCAAACAGGGCAATACAATTTCGCTATCCACCCGGCTCTCTATTTAAAATTGTTGATGCCTATCTTGGGTTAGAAGAAGGAGTTATAGACCCCCACGAATACATTGAATGCACAGGAAGGTTTGATGTAGGAAATAGGAAATTTTTCTGTTTTGGGAAACAAAGCCATGGAATGGTAAATCTTATCTCTGGCCTTTCCCATTCTTGCAACATCTATTTTTATAAACTTGGCTTAAAAATAGGAGCAGGCAAACTAATTGAGCAAGCAAAGATATTTGGCCTTTCTTCCCTAACAGACATTGACCTTCCTTATGAAATTAAGGGAAAAATTCCATCTCCATCCTGGAAGGAGCGTATTTTTAAAACAAGATGGTTTGCAGGCGATACAATAAATCTTTCCATTGGACAGGGATACCTTCTTGTAACACCTATTGAAATGGCTGTTTTAGTTTCCTCAATTGCAAATTCTGGTAATATATTTAAGCCCTATATTGTCCAATATATAGAAGAGCCAAATGGAAGGGTAATAAGGAAAAAGCCTGTTTTAAAAAAGAAAATAAATATGTCTTTTGAAACCAAAAGCCTCTTGGATAAAGGGTTAGAGGAGGTTGTTCTTTCTGGAACAGGAAGGGGTGCATATATCCCAGGGATTAGGATTGCAGGGAAAACAGGAACAGCACAGAATCCACAGGGAAAAGACCATGCCTGGTTTGTCTGCTATGCTCCGGTTGAAGACCCAAGTATTGTTGTTGTTGTCCTTGTTGAGCATGGTGGACAGGGTGGAATTGAGGCAGCACCTATTGCAAGAAAAATTTTAACAGGATATTTTGGAATAAAGGAAATAGAGCCAATTGAGCCTGGAACAGAGACAATGGAAATAGGGACAGAAACAGAAAATATAGGAACACAGACAGAAAATTAGGAAATTATGCAATAAGAATGCAAATTTGTCTTGACAGATAACCCTTTTTATATTATAATATGACTTATGGTAAAGAAGGTGTATATTCATCGTCAAATTGAGGAATCACTTAAAGCCTTTGTTAAAGAATTCCCTGCCGTTGTCTTAACTGGCCCACGGCAGACAGGAAAGTCTACTTTACTTGCACATATCTTTGCCAAGTCGCATAAAATTCTTTCCTTTGATGACCCGTTATTACGAGAAAGGGCACTTTTAGACCCAAAGTTCTTCTTAGAAAAAGCAGGAGATAGGGTAATATTTGATGAAATTCAATATGTGCCAGAAATTCTCTCCTTTATAAAGATGCTTATTGATAAAGATAGGCAAAAAAAGGGTCGTTTCATTATGACAGGTTCTTGTGCCTTTAATTTGATGAAAAATCTAACCGAAACATTAGTTGGTCGGGTTGGTATTTTAGTCTTATTGCCATTTGCTAAAGGGGAGATAGAAAATATCTCCTTTCTAAAATCAATGACTAGCCAGGACTATTTTATCCATAGTTGTCTACAAGGAACCTTCCCTGAAGTTTGCCTTGAAAAGAGGGATTCTTCTCGTTGGTATGGAAGTTATATCTCTACATACCTAGAAAGGGATATTCGCTCTCTTTATAACATAGGTAATTTAAGGGATTTTCAGAGATTCTTACAGCTATTAGCCAGCCGTTGCGCCCAAGTTTTAAATCTAAGTAGCCTTTCTTTAGATTTAGGGGTAGCAGTAAATACCGTTAAAAAGTGGATTTCTGCATTGGAAGCAAGCCAGCTAATTTACCTTCTGCCAGCCTATTATCAGAATCTGGGAAAAAGGATTACCAAAAACCCAAAGGTCTATTTCCTAGACAGCGGTTTGGTCTGCTACCTCACAGGATTAAAGGATGAGGGGCATTTGATAAAAGGGCCAATGGCAGGAAGCCTTTTTGAAAATTATTGCATCCAGGAGACAGTTAAGTTCTTCTTTAACCATGGACAAAGACCAAATCTCTTCTATTTAAGAACCCATAATGGATTAGAGATTGATTTGATTATAGAAAGGGATAAGGCATTGTATCCTGTTGAATTTAAGATGTCCAAGACCATTAATCTTAAGATGGCAGACCCAATAAAGAGATTCAAGGATCTATTTTCTAAATTAAAGATTAAAGAGGGAAGAATAGTCTCTTTGTGTGAAGAAGATTTCCCTTTATCAAAGGATGTCTTTAGTCAAGATATAAAAGGATACATAATGTGGCTTGAGGAGACCTTTTTGTCTTTTTAGGATTATGAAAGAAAATATTATTATCAAAGGTGCTAGGGAGCATAACCTTAAGAATATTGATGTAGAAATCCCAAGGAATAAGCTCACAGTAATCACCGGGCTTTCTGGCTCTGTTGAGACAGGAATAGCCATTTCAAAGGGAAGCCTTATTGTCCTTGCTGGAAGGGATGAGCTTGTTTTTTCATCCTCCCTATCCTGTCCTGATTGCGGGGTTTCCTATTCTGAAATATCTCCTTAGGATATTTTCCTTTTGTTAGATAATACTGGTGGTTCTACTAAAGTCTGTTTTAAAATTCGCTCCTTAAACAACGATTATTACGGCACCTAAATAGTACTAAAATGTAAAGGTGGAGCAGATACAGAGGATAATCTTATAGTTGTCTGTCCAACCTGTCATAGAAAGATTCATCAGGCGCCACAGATGTATACTCCAAAACGACTTAAGATGTGTAAAGAAAAACTTATTAACATTTATGGAGAATGGATAGTTAAAGAATGGACAAGAAACAATAGAAACCGAAGCCTCTAATTTTTGTGAAAGCCCTTGCTTTTTTATCTTAAAAATGATATTATATTTTGCATAAATACTAAAAATAGTTACGAAATACTTTAATCTTCATCCATTTGATGTAGCCATAGATGAAGCAAAAAGGATACAGAAAAACCTTGCAAAGAGGATTGTCTTAAAAAAGATTGAGCAAGAGGTAGTATCAGTTGCTGGCGTTGATGTAGCATTTAGGGATGAATATGGTTGTTGTGCAATTGTTGTTTTAAACTTTCCTGAACTTAAGGTAGTAGAGGAAGTAAAGTTAAAGACAAAGGTAGGTTTTCCATATATTCCAGGTTTTCTTTCATTTCGTGAAGGACCCTGTATCTTAGAGGCGATAAAGGGGCTAAAGAGCGAACCCAATCTTTTTCTCTTTGATGGACAGGGTATTGCCCATCCAAGAAAAATGGGTCTGGCTACACACATTGGAATCCTTTTGGATAAGCCATCAATAGGATGTGCAAAGAGCCATCTATTTGGAGATTTTGGAAAGATAGATAAGAAAAAAGGCTCATTTTGCTTTATAAAAAAGAATAAAGAGGCAATCGGTATAGTTTTAAGAACAAGGGATAATGTAGCACCTGTATTTGCTTCACCCGGATATAAGATAACCCTGGAGGAGACAAAAGAATTTATCCTAAAACTTTCTCTTAAATTTAGAATCCCTGAGCCTTTAAGATTGGCTCATTCCCTTTCAATAAAATAAAGAAATTCAAACCTATAAGGCTTGCGGAACTAACCTATCAGCTTCTTTCATTATTCAGAGAGAAAACGGCTCATCCTTGATAATAAATTTAAAGGATGTTATAATAAGGATATAGAATTCCAGACCAGAGAGGTGGTTTGGAGAGTGCGGTTTAATGAGAATTTTAAAAGATAAAGAGATAGAAGAATTGCTTAAGGAACCAAAAATATTACCAGTTACAACATATCAAGATTTTCATTCTGGACTAAATTGTTTTCTTAAAGATAATAATTTTAAAAAGCCAGAAAATAAACAAATTGAACTTTTTAATGGAGGTGATTTTCTATGATACCTGAAACTATCGTCCAAATATTTCGTCAAAAGGTTTGCGAAAAAATTAGTCTTGAAAGCGAAGGGATAGACAGGTATATCGTGTTTACTCCCTTTATGTTTGATGATGGAGACCACCTGCCCATTCTCTTAAAGCAAGAAAATGGACATTGGTATTTAAGCGATGAGGGGCATACTTTTATGCATATAAGTTATGATGAAATTGATATTGAAAAAGGAAGACGGGCTAAAATTATAGATACAGTTCTTGGGTCTTACAAAATCAAAAATATTGAAGGTGAGTTAAGGGCTTATATTGAAAATGAAAATTATGGTGATGCCCTTTATAGTTTTATTCAAGGGCTAATTAAGATAACAGACATTTCTTATTGGACAAAAGAGGGTGTGCGAGGAGCATTCCTTGAAGATTTTAAAGCCCTTTTAGAGGAAAAGATACCAGAGGATAGGCGAGTATTTAATTATAGCGATCTCCAACACGATGTAGCAAAAAAATATATCGTTGATTGTCGGATTAATGGAGCAAAACGGCCACTTTTTGTTTTTGCTGTTTTAAATAATGATAGATGTCGGGATGCTACCATAACCTGTCTTCAATATGAGAAATTTGGAGTTCCCTTTGTTGCTACAGCTATTTTTGAAAATCAGGAAAAAATCAACCGCCGCGTCCTAGCACGCTTTAGCGATGTCTGCGAAAAACAATTTCCCTCATTACAATCTGCTAAAGAGAGATTTGACCCCTATTGGAAGGAAATATTAGAGAGATAAGGATGGCTAATGGCAATAATCAGAGGAAAAAGGATAGTGCAAGGCTGGTTTGGGATACAAAGCCAAGAAGGGCACCTAATCCAAAGGATATAGAATTCCAGACAGCAGAGGTGGTTATTCCAAACCCGCAGTATAAAAGACAGATTCTTATATCTTTCACTGATGGTTTATTGGGTGAAGAAGAGATTGATAAGCAAAAGATGAATAGGCTTATCTGGGGCGATAATCTTCTGGCAATGCAAGCCCTCCTTGCTCAAGGATATGAAGGCAAGATAAATCTTATTTACATATGCCTTAATGGACATTACGGTTAGCCGAACATCAGCCAGAGAGCAAGAAACTTATAATGCTTTAATGAAGGTGGCAAAGGACAATTTCGCTGTTTTAATAGATTACTGGGCAATTGACTGGGATTACGATGGCTGCACCTTCAAAAGCTAGTGGCAGGTATTCAGGGAAAATGGCAAAAAGGCAAAGACAGTCCCAATCATCGCAACAGAAACACTGGATAAGAGAAAGAATAGAACCATTGCTGTGCGGGTGGTGGACATATTTGGCAATGATGCGGGTGTAATATTGGAAATTTAGGAGGAAAAATGGCGTCAATCAAACATTTATATTATATCACACATATTGATAATTTGTCTTCCATATTAAACTATGGCATTTTATCTCATCATCAGGTGGAAGAACGCCGAATCAACTATACACCAATTTATGATAAAGAAATTATAGCAAGTCGTCGTAATAAAATTTTATTAAATGGTAAAAATTTGTGGGATTTTGCAAACCTATATTTTCAACCACGAAATCCTATGTTATATAGGGTTATATGCGAAAAACCCATTGAAGATATTGTAGTTATTGCGGTTAAGAAAGACATTTTGAACCGTGATGATATTTTTATCTCAACCGGTAATGCAGCTAGTTTTGCTACAGAGATACTTCCAGCTAAAGAAGGAAAGCAGGCACTACTAAATGAATTAACAAAAATACTTGAAAAAGAATGGTGGACTGAAGAAAGCGGCGATAAAAGGAAAATAATGGCAGAGTGTCTTGTTCCAGAAATGGTTTTACCAGAATATATTCATACGATTTATGTGGCAGATCATAATATTGCTAATAAAATAAAAGAATTTTTATCATCGTTCCCTATATCTGTTGTTCCCCAACCAAATATATTTTTCAAACCTTCTCGTGAGATAGAAATTACCCCATTGTTATATGTAACAGACGGAGATATGTTCTTTTCAAGAATGCAAACACTTACAATTAGTGTTAATTGCATTGGTATTATGGGAAAAGGTCTTGCCTCTCGTGCAAAATGGCAGTTTCCCGATGTCTATGTTCAATATCAATATGTATGCAGAAATCATACATTACAAATGGGGAAACCATATCTTTACAAGCGAGAAGGTTCTCTTGATTATCAATTAGCTGATGAGCCATCTACCTTAAAAAATGGAAATGGTGCGACATGGTTTTTACTTTTTCCAACTAAACAACATTGGAAAGAAGGTGGAGATATCAAAGGGATTGAAAAAGGGTTGAATTGGATAGTTGATAACTATAAGAAAGAAGGGATAAAGTCTCTGGCTTTGCCTGCACTTGGCTGTGGACTTGGGAATTTAAAGTGGCAAGATGTTGGAGCTTTAATGTGTAAGTATTTATCAAAATTAGATATTCAAGTGAGAATATATTTACCCGCAGAAAAGAAAGTTTCTGAAGAATATCTTACTAAAGATTTTTTAATAGGATAGGATTAAAATGGCAAAGAAAAATAATGAATCATTTTCACAAATGTATTTGGCAAAAGCACTTAAAGGAGAGGTGTAGGCATGGGTGAACCAGGGTTGGCCTTGGGTTACCCAAACTACGCTTGAACTTTTTGTATGTGTTTAGCTAATATTTAAGGAAAGCCTGTAGAGTCTAAAGAGTCTATTAAGGTAAATGAATTTTAGCCACCTAAACATATACGAGAAAAGTAAATATGCCTAATGTTTTTATTGGGACATCGGGTTTTAGCTATGAGCATTGGTATGGAAATTTTTATCCTCCTTCCCTTGCTAGGGAGGAGATGCTTTCATTCTATAGCGAGCATTTTCAAAGCGTAGAGATAAATAGCTCATTCTATCGCCTTCCATTTGAGGGCATGATAAAGGGATGGTATAGAAGAAGCCCAAAGAATTTTAAGTTTGTCCTTAAGGCTTCTCGTAGAATTACCCATCTATTAAAGCTTGTTAATTGTAGTGAAGCCCTTAAGATATTTTTAGATAGGATAAAAGGGCTAAAAGAAAAATTATCTATTGTTTTATTCCAGCTTCCACCATCGCTTAAAAAGGATATTCCAAGGCTTAAAGGCTTTATTAAGGAGCTTCCCAATAATTTTTCTTATTGCATTGAGTTTCGGAATAATTCCTGGTTTGATAATGAAACATTTAGCCTTTTAGGGGAAAACAATATTGCCTCCTGCATTGTAAGTGCGCCAAAGATTGAAACACATATTGTAGCAACCAGCCCTTTTGTCTACATCAGGATGCATGGAGCAACTAGCTGGTATAATTATGATTATTCTTTAGATGAGCTTAAGCAATTAGCTTATGAAATAAATGGATTTTTAAAGGATGGCATTGATGTCCATTGCTATTTCAATAATGACTTTGAAGCATATGCTATAAAGAATGCAAAAGGGCTAATGGAGTTGGTTAAAAATTTGTAAAATTATCCATAAAATGATATAATGAATGGAATGATTGAACCTCCTATCTTTAAAGGGTATTCAAAGGCAAAAAAGATTAAACTTCCAGATACCTTTAAATATAAAGGGCTATGTGTTGAGGAGGCAATTAGGAAAAGAAGGTCATTAAGGGATTTTTCTTTAGAGCCTATTTCTTTAGATGAGCTTTCTTTATTACTCTTTTGTGCGAATGGTATAACTAGCAAGGCTGGATTAAGAGCATCACCTTCAGCTGGAGCACTTTATCCAATAGAAATCTATCCCCTTATCAATCGCGTAAGTGAAATACCCCAAGGAATATACCACTATTCTGTGAAAGACCATTCTTTGGAAGAATTAAAAAAGGGTGATTTTGCAAAGGAATTTACAGAATATTGCCTGGGTCAGGATGTAATTTACAAAAGCGCTGTAAGTTTTATAATGAGTGCCATCTTTGAGAGAACCAAATGGAAATATAAGGATAGGGCATACAGATATGTCCTATTAGAAGTAGGGCATATAAGTGAAAATATCTATTTATCTACTACCTCTATGGGATTGGGATGTTGTGCAATTGGAGCATTTTTTGATGACCAAATCAACGAGGCTCTGGGATTAGATGGTGTCAAAGAGGCAAGTTTGCTTATAACCTCTATTGGAAAAATTTAGAAACATCAAGCTTACAATAGCCTATGATGGAACAAATTATTATGGATGGCAAAGGCAGAAGGATAAGCCAACGGTTGCTGGAATGCTTGAGAGCGCTATATTTAAGGTTTGTAAGGAGAGGGTAAAAATACTAGGTGCAGGAAGGATAGATAAAGGAGCGCATGCATTGGCTTTTGTTGCAACATTTAAAACAATCTCTAATATTCCAATTTTAAACATAAAAAATGCCTTGAATTCTTTTCTTCCTTATGATATAATTATAAAAGATATAAGCGAAGTAGGGCTTTCATTTAATCCAAGGCATTGTAAAGAAAAAAGGTATAGGTATATTGTTCTAAATGATTCTTGTAAATCACCTATGTTTTTAAGGTATAGCTATTTTTTTCCAAAATTTCTTGATATAGAAATGATGAGAAAGGCAGCAAATGTTTTTATTGGAAAAAAGGATTTCTCTTCGTTTGTAAGACAAGATGGAAGAAATTGTATAAGGGAGATAAAATCTATTGTCATCTCTTCCAAAATGGGCATTTTTTCTGAAAACCTTATATTTTTTGATATTGCAGGCGTAAGCTTTCTTTATAATATGATTAGGTGTATTGTGGCAACCTTAATTAGGGTTGGAAGCGGGCTTCTTAATTTAGATGATGTATCTTCCATCATCCTTGCCAAAGACAGAAGGTTTGCTCCCTGGATTGTTCCTTCACAAGGGCTTTTTCTAGTAGGGATTGATTATTGATGATTATTGTTATCTCAGCACCATCTGGAACAGGAAAGACAACAATTTGCAGAGGGCTATTAGAAGAATTCCCTGATTTAAGATTTTCTGTATCTTATACCACAAGAAAACCAAGGGAGGAAGAAATAGAAAAATGGGAATACAGGTTTATAGATATTAACAGGTTTAAAAGGATGATAGAGGATGATGAATTTGTTGAATGGGTGAAGATATTTGGAGATTATTATGGAACATCACGCCATACCCTAGATGAGGCAAAGGATTATGATTTACTTCTTGATATAGATGTTGTTGGCGGAAAGAACATAAAATCCCTATATCCAGATGCTCTCCTTATATTTCTTCTTCCACCATCAATGTCAGAGCTTGAAAGGAGGCTAAGAACAAGAAGAACAGACTCACAAGAAAAAATAAAAGAGCGGCTTTGTAAGGCAGAATATGAAATGGAAGAAGGAAAGCATTATGACCATATTATTGTAAATGAAACACCAAAAAAAACAATATCTTTGATAAAAGAAATTATTTTAAATAAAAAAGGAGGAGAAAATGATGCTATATAACTATGATGAGATGCTAAAGCATGCAAAGAGCAAATTTCACCTTGTTAACCTACTCGCAAGAAGGTCAAGGGAGTTAAATAGATGGGTTGGTTCTGAAACAGACATAGTAAAGATAATCCCCATCGCCATTGAAGAGCTATTAGCTGGAAAGTTAAATAGCGAAGCAAAAGAAAAAGAGCCTCAAGAAGCCTTAAGAGAATAACGCAATGGAGGCGATAAAGAGCGATCTGGCAAAGTGCTACCAATGTGGGAAATGTAGTGCCGGGTGTCCGATTGCCCAATTTATGGATTACACACCTAATCGGCTTATCAGGTTTATTCAGCTTGATAAAATAGATTTTGCATTAAAAAGCAAGACAATATGGCTTTGTGCATTTTGCAAAACCTGTAGTGTTAGATGCCCAAAGGAAATAGATTTAGCAGGTGTTATGGGCAGATTAAGGCTCATATCAGAACAAGAAAATATAAAGCCAGCTTTAAAAAATGTCTTTCTCTTCCATAAGACATTTAAGGATGAGATAAATAAAAATGGAAGGATATTTGAATTAGGCCTTATTCTTAAGTATAATCTTTTATCGGGAAATCCATTTAAGGATATATTTGCTGGTCTTCTTATGTTTAAAAAGGGAAAGATTTCCTTGTTTCCAAAGAAATGGGTAAAATAGAAGATCAATTGGAAATAGGTGAAGATTCTAAGTGGGAGTTTAAATCAGACATTCCCCATCCCGATGACCTCTCGGCTGAAATTGTCGCTATGGCAAACTCTGAGGGTGGAACTATCCTGCTTGGTGTTTCGGATAAGGGAGAAGCCCTTGCTACACTTGATGAAAAGAAAGCAATGGATAGGGCAACACAATTGATAGAAAATATTTCTCAAAATAATATAGAACCCTCTTTGCTTCTTACCTGGGAAAAGCTAAAGATAAATGGCCATACCATCCTTGCGATTAGAATTCCTAAAGGGCTAGACCGGCCATACCGCACAAACAAAGGGGTCTATTATATCCGTGTGGGAGCAAGTAAAAGGATTATTAGTAGACAAGAGCTGGCGAGGCTCTTTCAATCTACAGGCTCTTTTTACCCTGATGAAGCACCGGTTTTAGATACAGGAATCTCTTTTCTTGACCTAGATTATCTTGGCAAGGCTTGGCCTGAGCTATGCATAGTAGATGAACCATCTAAGGTAAGGCTAAAAGATTGTGGAATAATAAGCAATTATGAAGACGACCTAACACTTGGCGGGCTTATCTGCTATGGCAAAGAGCCCCAGAAAAGGCTACCCTATGCAAAGATTACCGCAATCAGGTTTCCAGAGGGAGACCTTGAAGGTGGCCATAAGTATCTTGAAAGGATAGAGATTGAAGGAAGGATTGATGAGCAGGAAAGGGAGGCAACAAGGTTTGTAAAAAGGCATCTTGGGATAATGGAGGAGATTCTTAAACCTGCTTCAGAACCCAATCCTCTATTATCGGCAATTCAGGAAGGGCTTGTTAATGCATTGGTTCACCGGGAGTATAATCTTCCCTCCCAAATCAGGCTTTTTGTTTTTGATAACAGGATAGAGGTATTAAGCCCGGGCAGGTTGTTAAATACATTAAGGCTTGAGGAGCTATATTTGGGATGCCATGCGGTTAGAAACCGTATCATCTTTGCCCATGCTTTAAGGCTAAAATTGGTTCATAATGTTGGATTGGGCATTCCCACAATGTTTCGGCTAATGAAAAAGGCAGGTTTGCCTTCGCCAGAGATAAGCCTTATAGGCGGAGAATTTAGGCTTGTCTTCAAAAGATATGGAATGGTATGAAAGATTAGGCATAAAAGAGAAAGATTTAGTAACCATTGCCCTCTTTAAGTTTGATCTGGCAGGTTCTACTAATCTTAAAGATGACATCAAAGCATACCATGACCTTGTAGAAAATACTCTAACAGGATTTAATTGTGCACCATTTGAGTTTCAAGGGGATGGTGCAACCGTTTATTTCCTGGGAGAGGATGGCCTCTATAATGCCATTTGTGCCGGAAAAAAGCTCCTTGAAGAAATTAGAAGGACATTAGAATATGAGGCACACATCAGGATTGGCATTGGCGTAGATAAGGTTAATTTTAAAAAAGAGCTTGGGAAAATTCAATCAGACCAGTTTAACCTCGCAGGACATTCAGAAAGTGCCTGCCCTAAAGACTCCCTTGTCTTAACTGAGGAGGGATGGTTAAGCCTTCCTGATAGAGAAAAGGAGGAATTTAGCTTTCTGGGAACAACTATTAAGGATAAATCACCCTTATTTGTCTATCCAAAGACCCGTAAGATTGATAAAGAAGATATGTTTATCCCTCCTTCTCAAGATACCTATCCGGCAAAGAGAGACTACCTTAATTTTATCAAGCAAAGGTATGGAAAAATTATCCCTCGTGGTTTAAGACAGGAACACCTTATATCTATTAACCTCTTTGATATATTTTCACCCCTTAAGTTTAGGACAGAGTATGTTGATATATGGATGAGAGATTTTAAGGATATAGAGAGTCTTACCAAAGAAGATATTATTGTAAGGAGAGCGCCAGCCTTATCTGCCTTAAGCCTAGTAGAGGTATTAAAGAGAAGAAAGAATGCGGTTATCCTTGGCTCTCCTGGGGCAGGAAAGAGCACCTTGATAAAATACCTTGCTTTATCCTGTGTAAGTGGAAGGATAGACATTAAGGAGAGGCTTTCCTTAGACGAGCCCCTTTTCCCCTTTCCTATATCCGTTGGCCATCTCTGTCAGATATGGCAGGAAAATAAGAGGCAAATTGGGGTAAAGGAGGCAATTATTCTATATTTCAAAATACTTGGCATTGATATTTCAAGATTTATTGATGAGGAAATAGAGAGGGCAATATTTCTCTTTGATGGAATGGATGAGGTGCCCTCTGATAGAGAAAGGAGGGAAATAGCAGGCTTAATAGAATCCTTTATCCAAGCTTATCCAAAGGCTAGATTTATAATTACCAGCCGAATAATTGGCTTTCCCGGGCTTTCTTTTGAAAATAGGGATATTTATTTTATTGAGGATTTAACCCTTGAAGAGGCAAAGCCAATGATAAGGAAATGGATGATTGCGATTGAGCAGGGGCTAAGGGGTAAAGGTGAAGATGGAGAAAGAATGGCTAAAGATGAGGCAGAAAAGCTTATAGAAGTATTAAATGAGCCACAGCTTTCTCCCTTTATTGCCAACCCATTTCTCTTAACCCTTACCATTCTTATCCATAAAACAGAAGCCCATCTACCCAATTACCGCATTCAGCTCTTTGAACGAATGATTCAGACCCTAGTGGAAACCTGGCATCAAGCAAGGAGTATCAGCATTATCCAGCCTGAGGCACAGAGAATAGACTTTAGAACAGAGGCAATTCCTATCCTTGCTCCCTTAGCCCTTAAGCTACACAAGGAATTCCCTGCCGGTATAATCCCTGAGGATAATTTAAGGGATTTTATTAAACAAAAGCTACTTGAAAAAGGTATAGCTAAAGAAAGAATAGAGGAAATCCTGAATAATTTTTTAGAAAGGCTTAAAGAGGCAAGTGGATTATTGGAGGAAAAAGGAAGGGGTTTTTGGGGGTTTGCCCATTTATCCTTTGAGGAATACCTCTGTGCTATTGAGCTTGTAAGGGGTGAGCTTTATTTTGAATATTTAAAGGAATTTTCTTATTCCTCTCGTTGGGAGGAGGTATTTATCTTGGTTTCCTCTGAATTGGGGATAACCCAGGCAAGCACAAAAAGGGTCTCAGATTATCTTAAGAAAATATTAGAGGGAAAAGGCGATAAAATCAATGAAGGCATTTTAAAGAAAAATATTCTCCTTGCTGGAAGATGCTTAGCAAGTAGTGCAAATGTAGAGATAGGGCTTGTGGATGAGATAACCTCCTCTCTTATAGAATTTCTCTTTGGTAAAATAGGAGGATTAAGTAGCCGTGCAGCAAGAATACTTAAAGATGCCTCAAGTATAGAAAGGGTTAGGGAGAGAATAAGGGAGGCGATTTTATCAAAATCACAAGGTTCTGCTATCTCTGCCATAGCTGATTTAGGGATAAAGGATGAATGGGCAATTGAGGCAATTAAGCAAGGATTAAGGGATGAATATTCATGGGTGCGAACCTATGCTATCTCTGCCATAGCTAAATTAGGGATAAAGGATGAATGGGCAATTAAAGCAATTAAAGGAGGATTAAAAGATAAAGATAAATGGAGGCGACACTCTGCTATCCTTGTCCTTGCCATAGCTAATTTAGGGATAAAGGATGAATGGGCAATTGAGGCAATTAAGCAAGGATTAAGGGATGAAGATGAATTTGTGCGACACTCTGCTATCCTTGCCATAGCTAAATTAGGGATAAAGGATGGCTGGGCAATTAGTGCAATCAAAGAAGGATTAAGGGATAAAGATTTATTGGTGCGAGGCCCTGCTATCTCTGCCATAGCTAATTTAGGGATAAAGGATGAATGGGCAATTAGTGCAATCAAAGAAGGATTAAGGGATAAAGATGAATGGGTGCGACGCTCTGCTATCTCTACCATAGCTAAATTAGGGATAAAGGATGAATGGGCAATTAAAGCAATCAAGCAAGGCTTAGAAGATAAAGATAAATGGGTGCGAGGCTATGCTATCTCTGCCATAGCTAAATTAGGGATAAAGGATAGCTGGGCAATTGGGGCAATTAAGCAAGGATTAAAAGACCCAGAGGTGCGAGGCGATGCTATCTCTGCCATAGCTGATTTAGGGATAGAGAAAGAATGGGCAATTGAGGCAATAATAAAAGATATAGAAACCCATCGTTTATCCAATGCCTCATACGAGGCACTCTGGAGGCTTTTAGAATGAAATACTCATATTTTCCCGGCTGCTCACTTAAAGAAACAGCACGGACAAAAGAATGATTAAAATGGAAGCAAAAGATTATAGGAATAGAACCTATCTTTCAGCCATAGAAGCAGCTAAATTTTTAGGCCTATCTGTTAAAATGCTCCATCATCTTGCCAATCAACAAATTGTTAAAACACAAATTGCAACAAGTGGACAGATGCGTTTTGATTTAAGGGAATTAGAAAAATATGAGGCAAATTTTAAACATAAGGTTCAAACAAATAAGGTAGATATTGATGAGATAAATGTTATTGAGGAAATAAATGGGACAAGCCAAAAGGTTTTTGTCAAAAACTCTATGAAAATGGACGATTTGGAGGATAATAGTATCCATCTGATGGTCACTTCACCTCCATATTTTGATACAAAGATGTATTCAAGAGAGTCTATTGAAAATGACCTTGGTAATATTCATAGTGTTGATGAATGGTTTGAGAAAATAAGTGAGGTATGGAAAGAGGTTTATAGGGTTTTACAACCTGGAAGAAAAGCATTTATAAATGTAATGAACCTCCCAATTAGGGTAAATGGAGGCTTTAGAACCCTAAATTTGGTAGGTAGAACGATAGATACCTGTGAAAAAATAGGGTTTATTTTTAAGCGTGATATAGTATGGCATAAGACAAATGCTGTTAGAGCTCATTTTGGGACATATCCATATCCTGGAGGTATTCTGATAAATAATATGCACGAATTTATCCTTGAGTTTGAAAAATGCGAAAAGAAGGGATTTAATAAATACGGACATCTGACTAAGGAACAAAAAGAGCAATCAAAAATAGACAAAGAATTCTGGCTATCCATAAAAAAGAGTGATGTTTGGGTAATGAAACCACAAGGAAGTGGAGATAGAAGAAATCATGTTGCTCCCTTTCCCTATGAACTTCCTTACAGAATAATCAAGGGATGGAGTTATATTGGTGAAACTGTCCTTGACCCTTTTGTGGGTTCAGGAACCACTCTTTTGGCATCGGCAGACTTAAAACGAAATGGAGTCGGCTATGAGATAAACCCAGAGATTGCTTTTGAGTCATTAAGGCTCTTAAAAAATTATCAAATGAAATTATGGTAAGATAAAGATGAAATTAGACGGAAAAACAATTTATGCCCAAGGAAGCGATATAAAATCCCGCACTTACCTGGAATACCGCAAGGACATGAAGAAAAAAGCAATTGCTGAATTAGAGGTATTAGATTGGTTAGAAAGTAAAGTAAAAGGGTTATATCCTAATAAACAGATTAAAGTTTATAAATCAGGTGGGGATAAATTTTTATGGTTTTTAAGAAAGGGTGGGGTCTCAAGAGAGCCTGATTTTATCGCAGAAATAGAAGGAGAAAAGGCAGAGTTTGAGTTTCAATATGCCCAAAAAGCGGATTTAGAGTTTTATGATTTCAAAGTATCCAAGGTTGCTAAAAAGAAGGGCGACAAGCGAGAACCTATTGAAGATAAATTCTTTGTATATATCCATAAACCCTTATTAAAATATGCAATTTTTAAACCCGAATGGGTTCTTAAAAATGGTGAATATGGAATGGTAGAGGCATGGAGAAGCTATGCCTTTAGGGTTCCTAAAGCTAATTTTGAAAGATTACTTAAACCAGACCCTACTTTAAAAAGCCTTTGTCAGAAAATAGATGCCAAGAATTTTATCCTTAATTTTCAGCATACCTTGATAGATATAAACAAAGATAAACTTTCGTCTCTGCTTCAGAGTGTGATTGATGAAGATAAAATTGTAAAGATAATTCCTAAAGATTTGGATAGCTTTTTTAAGATTTGCTTAATTCTGGATAATTTAAACAAGATTCCCCAGAATGTTAATCTTTGGCTTATTTACCTTTTGAGCTATGTGGATAAGAATATCTTACTTGAAGAAATATCCAAAATTGTCTATTGCATTGATTTTCTTTATTCCAAGACTGAATTGAAACTCAATGAACTTACTCAATTGATTAGTAAAGTCAAAGAGTTAATTGGAAGAATTAAAGGGTTTTATCAAAATGATGGTTCTTATAAATCATCATTAACATCAAGCCCATTAGATGAAACCAGATATGCTTTATTTTCAGTCAATCTTTTAGAGGATTTGATTCAAGATATAATTTACTATTATTCTGTAGCAGAATTAGAACCAATAAAAAAAGATATATGAAAATGTAGGAGATGTTGAGAAAATGTATAAATTAATTAGGGAGGTAAAGTTATGATGTATCATTTTTGGAGGTTTGCAAAGCTGTGAATTATTCCTATTTTCCAGGATGCTCACTTAAAGAAACCGCAAGGGATTATGATACATCCACAAGGCTTGTTGCAGAAAGATTGGGGATTACGCTTAATGAGCTAAATTCCTGGGTCTGCTGTGGGGCAAATTCTGTCCTTGATTCCTCTTTTGCTATTAAAAACATATCCATTGCTATTGATATGGGAAATCCCGAGCTTATTTGTGTCTGCTCTGCCTGTTTTAACAGATTAGCATTAGCGAATAGAGATAAAAAAATAAGGGTTCGGCATTTTCTTGATGTTTTAATGCAGGATATTGGCATTTCAAAGATAAAGGAATTTATAAAAAGGGAAATAAATCTTTCCTGCGCCTGTTATTATGGATGTTTGCTTACAAGGCCCAAAGAGATAGCATTTGATGATGTAGAAAACCCAGAATCTATGGATTCCCTTATGTCTGCAATAGGGCTAAACACAAAGCCCTGGGGATTTAAGACAGAATGCTGTGGTGGAGACCTTTCTATCCCAAGGACAGATATAGTTTTAGAAAGGGGCTATGAGATATTAAGTGATGCAAAGGATTGGGAGGTAGATTGCATTGTTGTTGCCTGCCCCTTATGCCAGATAAACCTTGATTTGAGACAGAGGGAGATAGAGAAAAAATACAAAGAAAAATTTAACCTTCCCATTCTTTACTTTACAGAGCTTCTTGGCTTTTCATTTGGCTTTGATATAAAATTTAACAAGCATATAGTAATGCCAGTCAAAGGAAATGTCAACCATCGCAAAAAACATTAGGAAATACCGACCAAAGCGCGGTATCTCTCAAGACAAGTTGTCAAAACTTGCCGGTATTGCTTTGTACACAATCACTAAAATTAAATCAGGGGCTACGCCAGATCCGAAAATGACTAAATGACTATGCAAACCAAAGTAAAAAAGACAATTAAAGAATTACCAAAGGTTGATAGACCTAGAGAAAAGCTAATGCAGTATGGGCCAGAAAAACTTTCTAATTCTGAACTTTTAGCTATTCTATCGTTTATCGTCAGATTTTTACTTGAGTGTTTAGACAAAAACCACCTTTATGTCAATTACAGCGAGATTGATGACGAAGAATATGGGGTGAACAAGGAGGATAAGGAATTAAATAGAGGTACGTGTTTAGCTAATGCTTAATGTATCCTAAAGTTAGGAAAGAAGATATGGAAAATTCTAAATACATAAGCACGAAATTCTAAACAAATTCAAAGCACAAAATCCAAATGACCAAAACAATGGCCGATGTTTTTGGATTTTGAATTTAGGATTTATAAAGATTGATACTTTTTATGTAGGAGCTAAACACATACAAAGGAGTGGGACACTTCTCTAGGGATGAAAGTTAGTATCCATCGTGGAAAGGTAATTCACGGCTATGTTGGCTCACCTCGTTGTATGTCTTATACGGTTATAGGCGATAAGGTGAATACTGCCTCAAGATTATGTGGCAAGGCAGATAAAGATGGGGTTCTTATTAGCCACGAGGTATGGAAAAATGTTTATCGCCAGATTGAATATGAAGGGAAAGAGCCTATTGAGGTTAAGAATAAGAAGTATTCCTTGAAGGTATACAGGGTGATAAAAATGAATGTTTAGCTAATATTGTGAGAATTTGGTTGAATGTTTCACCCTCCTTGTGTTATATTTATTGATAATTTAAGTTTTAGGAAGAACAAGAATAATGTTAAAAGAAATTTATATAGAAAATTTAAGGAAAAAAGTAATTTTCCTCTCCCTTGACCCTAGAGCCTTGAGCAATAAAAAGGAGGAAAGATATGAATGAGATATTTGAAAGGGTATTTAATAACCTTAAGCCTGTTTTGGTTGTAGGCGATTTAATGGTTGATGAGTTTATCTGGGGAGATGTCAAGAGAATCTCCCCTGAGGCGCCTGTTCCTGTGGTAAATATAACAGGAGAGACATTCCATCCAGGTGGAGCAGCAAATGTTGTAGCAAATATCCATAGCTTAGGAGGAAATGTCTATGTTGGGGGTGTAATTGGCGATGATGTTGAGGGAAAGAGGCTTATATCATCCCTTTTTTCCCAAGGGATAAGCACAGAGGGTCTTATTTTGGATTGTCATAGACCAACCACCCTAAAGACAAGGATTGTGGTAAAATCCCAGCAAATGATAAGGATTGATAAGGAAAAGCAAGAGCCAATAGATGAGAAAATCATAAACCAGCTACTTGACTATATCAAAAGGGTAATCCTTGATGTAAAGGCAATCGTTATCTCAGATTATGGAAAGGGTGTGGTTGGACAAAAATTGCTTGAGGAGCTTATTCCTCTATCCAAAAAGCATGATGTTATAACAATTATTGACCCCAAAATTGGGAATTTTGGCTATTACAAGGGGGTTTCAATAATCACACCAAATCACTTTGAGGCACAAGACCTTACAGGAATCATAGTAAAGGACGAAGTAAGCCTAAAGCAATGTATGAGCGCAATTATGAGGCGCCTAGAGTGTCAGGCGGTAATTGTTACAAGGGGAGAGGAGGGAATGTCAATTCTTAAAGATACAGGAGAGGTTTTTCATATTCCAACCAATGCAAGGGAGGTTTATGATGTTACAGGAGCGGGTGATACAGTTGTAGCTGTTTTAAGCTTGGCACTTAGTGCAGGTATTGATATAATTGATGCAGCAAGGCTTTCCAATTATGCTGCAGGGATTGTTGTAGGAAAGATTGGAACAGCTGTAGTAACGAGGGAGGAGCTTTTAGAAAGAATAAAGGAGGAAGGAGTTCATAGTTCATAGTTAAAGATTTAAATTATGACAAAAAGGGCGTTTGTAAAGAGGGTTAGTAATTCCAAAGGGGATTTTCTTCAAGGGTTTATAGATATTCTTAAAAAAGAAAAAATACCCTTTTGTGTTATTGGTGGGTTGGGTGTTAATGCCTATGTTGAACCCATAGTCAGCCTTGATTTGGATGTGGTTATTTCCTTGTCAAAGATTGATAGTCTGGTAGAGATCTTAAAAAAAAGATTTAATGTTAAGAAAGAAACCCATAGTATAAATATCGCAAGCTCATCATCAGACCTTCGCATTCAAATACAAAGAGACCCAAAATATCAAATCTTTATTACAAAGGCTTCCTATAGGAATGTTCTTGGATACGAGATGCCTGTTGCGTCTGTTGAGGATATTCTACAAGGCAAGATTTGGGCATATCAAGATAAAACAAGAAGACCAAGTAAAAGAAAAAAAGATTTGACAGATATTATGCGTCTTGTTGAGACATATCCGGATTTAATTTCAAGATTACCAGAGGAGATTAAAAAAGAGGTTAATGAAGCTTAAAGACATTGTTGAATTAAAAGAAATTGTAAGAGATTTAAGGAATTCTGGAAAAAAAATTGTCTTTACAAATGGCTGTTTTGATATTTTGCACCCAGGACATATCCATCTTTTGAAAACGGCAAAATCCTTTGGCGATTGTTTAATACTTGGGCTTAATTCTGATTCTTCGGTTTCAAAAATTAAGCCAAATAGACCAATAATGAATCAAGAAGCAAGGATAAATGTCCTTTCAGAAATAGGGCTTATTGATTATATTGTTGTGTTTGATGAAAAAGACCCTGTAAATATTATAAGAAAGATAAAACCAGATGTCCTTGTAAAGGGTGGTGATTGGAAAGAAGATAAAGTAAAGGGAAAAGAATTTGCAGGATGTGTAAAGATTGTTGAATACCTTAAAGATTGGTCAACAACAAAGATAATTGAGAAAATAAGAAATGAATGACCTAAACATTGGATTCTTGCTAATAACATCCCCTCTGGATGGTCTTTCCCTTTGTTTTTATAGAAAAAGGATTCCAATCTTTATCCTTTTACTTTCCTCTATAAGCACAAGCGTAGGTTTTTCTATAATCTTTTCATTTCATTTTAATATGATGATATTCTTAAGCCTTTTTGTCCTCTGGCTTTTTTTCCAATCAGCAATCCTTCATATTTCTTGTGAGACAATAGGAGGATATGGGAATGTAAAAAAGCTATTTTTATCCCTTTCAATATCTTTATTTCCCCTGATATTTTTTACACCCTTTGCCATTATTGGCAGGGCTTTTCCTATATCTTTTCTTGGGATTATCCTTATTTTTCTTTGGGTTTTTATTCTAAAGGTTAAATTTATAAAAAATATCTATTTCCTTTCTCTTGCTAAAACAATCCTTGCTATTTCTTTTCCTTCTATTATTTTTTTATTATCTTTGTTTATCCTATTTCTTGGTTTTATATTTTCTTTTAATTTTTAGGTTTTGAATTTATAATATAAGGTAAGATGAATTTTAAAAAAGAAAAGTTAAAAATATTTCTTTTTTTTATCATTTCATTAAATATATATTCCAAAAACCTTCCTTATGAATTCTACAAAAGTGGGTTGTTCCACCTTACAACAGCTTATTTAAAAGATGAGCAAGAGGAAGAAAGCCTTTTCCTTAAAGCAGAATCCTTGTTCTTTCTCTCTTCTTATAACTTGGCATATAAAAATTATTCCTTTCTTAAAGATGTCTCTTTGGATTCCGAAAGGCTTTCTATTGTATATTACAGGATTGCTGATTGCCTGTGGTTTATGGATGAAAAAGAAAAGGCTTTACTTTTCTATTCCGAAGCCCTTTCAAAATACCCAAATAACCCATCTTCTTCTTATTCTATCTTTAGAATTATTCAATATTATCTTGAAATAAAGGATTACGACAGGGCTGTTTCCCTATTTTCTTCTTTTTTAAAGGATTATCCAGACCTTCCCTGGAAAGATAGCGTCTTTTATTCTTTGGCAGTGTCATTTGAAGAAATAAAGGATTATGATAGGGCTATCTCCTATTACAAAAAGGTTTTTGAAGCCTCAAAGGACGATTCCCTAAAAAGAAATTCCTTATCTTCCCTTGCAAGAATTTATTATGAAAGAAATGACCTTGAGAAATCTTTGTTTTATGCAAAGGAGCTTGTTAAGCTATACCCATCAGATTCCTCATTTACCCTTCTATTTTCCTGCCTTTTTAATATGGAGAAATTTGAGGATACAGTAGGGATTTTTCCTAAAATTTTAAATCCAACAAACAAGCTTTATCTTGCACAAGCTGAAAGCTTATATAACCTTGGGAGATTTGATGAAGCGGCATCCTTTTATAAAAAAGCAGGAACTTCAACAAGCCTTCCATTTTCCTACCTTAAACTTTTTAAAATAGACCTTGCATTAGAGGAATTAAAGAAAATAGGCGATGATAGAAGCTTATACCTTATAACCCAGATAGGAGAAGACAATGAAAAGATTAATGGATGGGAGAAGATTATAGCCGATTATCCAAAAAGTAGCTTTAGGGAGGAGGCATTTTTAAGGCTTTGTCTTTTATACCTTAAAATTGGAAGTATAACAGAAGCTTGTGCAACTTGTGATAAAATGATAAAGGGATATCCAAAGACAAGCCTTTCCCTTATCTGCCTTTACAATGTAGGAATAACCCTTGATAATGAGGAATATCTTTTGCACCTTGTCAATTTATATCCAAATTTCTTTAAAAACGCCGATATTCTTTATAAAATTGGTGGCAGTAGGATGAAAAAGAAAAATTACAAGGAGGCAATAGATGCTTTTTCCTCTTTAATAGAAAAATATCCAAAGAGCGAGCTATTTGCTCCCTCTCTTTATAATACCGCATTCCTTTATAACAAACTCGGAAATCCAAAGAAGGCAAGAAATGTGTATAAGACAATTCCCACAATTGATAAAGAATTGGGAGAAAGGGCATTGTTTTATTCAGCAAATATATCATTTAACCTTAAGGATTATGGTTTAGCAATTTCAGACTATCAGGCCCTTATAAAGCAATATCCAAAATCTCCTTTTATTGATGAGGCAATATATCAGATAGGATGGTGTTATTATAAAAGGGAAGAATTTGATGATGCCAGAAAATATTTTACAAAAATTATCTCAAATTATAAGGAAAGTCCATATTTTTCTTCTTCTATTTATTGGCTTGCCTGGACTTACTTTGAGGAAGGAAGATATGACGAGGCAAGGGAAGCATATTTAAGGTTACAAATGGAATTTCCAGAAGATAGCCTATCAAAGGATGCATATCTTAGGATAGGTTTGTGTTTTTATAATCAAGGAAAATACAAGGAGGCAATTTCTTCTTATCAAAAGCTTGTTGAAAAGCTTCCTGATAAAGCCTTGATGGAAGAAGCATTGTATCAAATAGGAGAGGCATTTATAAAGGATAATAAACCAGGGTCTGCCATAAATTATTACAATCTCTTCCTTGAAAAAGAGCAAGAAAAGGGGTTAAGCAAGAAGATAAGAAAAAGAATTGCCCAAATCTATTATTTAGATGGAAAGAAAAAAGATGCCAGAGAGGAATATAAAAAGCTTCTTTTAGAAGACCTTGCAGATGACGAAAAAGCCGATGTATATTATTGGATAGGAAGGACATACTTACCCGATGCAAAGGAAGAGGCGATTGTTTATTTTAGAAAGGTATCAGAAGTTTATCCTAACTCAGAATGGGCGGCTGATTCTTTGTTTAGAATAGCTGTTATCCTTTATTCCTCTGGTGATTATAAGGATGCATATTTTGAATTTAAAAGGCTAATAAAAAATTATCCCAAGAGGGATGATTTGATTAAAGATGCAAAGGCATATATTACAAAGATTGAAAAAGGGAAAAATTAGTGAAAATAATGCTTATCGCTGGTGAGGCATCAGGTGATCTCTATGGAGGCTGTCTTGCAAGAGAAATAAAAAAAATAAGGGAAGATATTAGCCTTTTTGGAATGGGTGGAAGGCTAATGGAAGAAAGCGGCGTTGAGATTTTATTTCCAATTAGCCTTGATATTGTTGGAGCATTGGATGCTCTCTTTAAAATTCCAAAGGCAATTTTTTTGTTAAATAATGTCTTAAAGGTAATAAGGGAAAGAAAGCCAGATAAGGTTGTTTTGATAGATTTTGCTGAATTTAACCTCTATCTTCTTAAAAATCTTGTAAATCTTAAAATAAAAACAGCCTGGCTTTTTCCACCAACAGTATGGGCTTGGAGAAAGAATAGGGCAAAGATTGTTAAAAAGGCAGACCTTATCCTATCAACCCTTCCAATTGAAAGGGATTTCTATAAAAAAGAGGGTGTAAATGTCCTTTTTATCGGACATCCCCTGCTTGATATTGTAAGAGCAGAAGAGCAGAAGAGCAGAAGAGCAGAAGAGGGGGATAATAAAAAAAGACCTATTATTTCACTTCTTCCAGGAAGTAGAGAAGGGGAGATACAAAGGCATCTTCCTGTAATGGTAGAGGTTGCAAAATCCCTTAGCGATATAGAGCTTTTTCTTATCCTTGCTACGGGAGTTAAAAAAGAGGAAATAGAAAAATATATTAAAGGCTTAAATATCTCTATTATTCCACATTCATATAATACCATTGCACAATCAGACCTGCTTATTACATCATCTGGAACAGCAACCCTTGAGGGAGCAATACTTGGAATACCAATGGTTGTTATTTATAAGATGGATAGAATATCGTTTTTCCTTGCAAAGACATTTGTTAAAACCAAGTATGTCACTCTTCCAAATATCATAGCAAGAGAAAAAATTGTCCCAGAATTTCTACAAAACGATGCAAATCCTTCCAATATTGCAAAGGAGGCTCTTTTAATTTTAAACGATGAAAAGAAAAGAAAAGAGATTAAACTCAAGCTTTCCCATATCAAAGATGCAATTGGCCCATCTGGAGCAATCAAAAGGGCGGCAAATGCAATTATTGAATTATAAAAGATGAAGATGAAAGATTATCTCTCTCTCCCATTATGGAAGAAGAAGCATGAGGAAGAAATAAGATGGGCAAAACAAATGAAACCAGAGGAAAAATTTAACATAATACTTAAACTCAATTTAATGGGAAGAAGATTAATAGAGGTTAATGATAAAGAGAGAAAATGTAAATTTGAAAAGAAAAGGCTTATAATTGACAAGGAAAAATTTAAAAACTTTATAAAGACTTTAATATAGAGAAATGACGACAACATTAGACAATGCATTATTTAAATTTGTTTCAATATTAGATGAGTTGAATATAAATTATGCCATTATAGGTGCAATAGCATCGGGGATATATGGCATACCTCGCACAACATATGACATAGACATCATTCTCAATATAGAGAAGATAAAAATTTCTATATTCTTAGAGATGCTTAAAGACAAGGGGTTTAACTTTGATATGGAATATATCCTAAATGAATTAAAAAAAGGGTATCTTTTAGAGGTTTATTATAAGGATGCAAGAATTGATATTCTTCTGCCTGTCATTCCTTATTTTAACAATGTAATAGAAAATGCATCCACCTTTTCTTTTTTGGATAGAAACATAAGGTTTGCTAAAGTAGAGGATTTAATAATACTAAAATTGCTTTCTAATAGAGGCAGGGACAAAGATGATGTTGTTGGGATAAAGGATATAAATCCTTCTCTTAATATTTCTTACATTAAAGATTCCTTAAGGAGGCTTGTTGGAAAGAAACATCCATCATTTGTGGCATTTGAGCAAATATTTGAGGAACAGATATGAAAAAGATTGTTTTATTTCTTTTTATTTCTTCCCTTGCCCTTTGTGAGGAGCTTGTTTATAATGTAAAGATATTAGGAATAAATGCAGGAACACAAAGGATAATAACAAAGGAAGAGGGTGGTGGAATAATGGTTATATCTGATACAAAGACAAATAAATTCTTTTCAAAATTTTATAAGCTAGATGACCATATTGAAACACTCGTTGATAAAGAAACCCTCCTTCCCATTATCATTAGAGAAAAAATAGAAGAGGGAAAAGAGAAAAAAGAGCTTACAACCTATCTTTCTCAAGATAGATTAGAAGGAACAATAATTGAAGGAGATATTAGAAGCCAGATAAACCTTTCCAAAGAAACATTTAATATTCCATCCCTTATTAACCTTCTTAGAAACAAAGAGCTTAAAGTTGGAAATAAAGAGGAATTTTCTATAATAACATTAGGAAAAATAGAAAATGTAGAGGTAGATGTAGAAAGCCTTCGGAACATTTATTTTGAAGGAGAAAAAAGGGTTGTATTTAAGATTATAGCTAAAGATGTGGTTCTTTGGTTTTCAAGGGAAGATGGCATTCCCCTTATAATAGAGGTAAATCTTAAATGTGGTCTTGCGCTTAAGGGATATTTGAAAAAATGAGACCTCCGATAATTGTAGGGAATTGGAAGATGAATAAGGGGCTAGCTGAAGCAATTGCTTTAGCATCTGGGATTGTTAAAGAGCTTCGTGGAATAAACGATAGGGATATTGTGCTTTGCCCACCGCTTACCGCACTTTATAAGGTATCAGAGATATTAGATGGTTCAAAGATTAAACTAGGAGCCCAGAATCTTTTTTATGAGGAAAACGGGGCATATACTGGAGAGATCTCTGCAAACCAGCTTACAGACATTGGATGCAAATATGTCATCATTGGTCATTCTGAAAGGAGGCAAATTCTTAAAGAGGATGATACAATAATAAACAAGAAGATAAAACAGGCATTAAAATATAACCTTTGTCCCATATTTTGTGTCGGAGAAACAAAAGAGCAAAGGGAAAATGGAAAGGAAACGGAGGTTGTAGAAAACCAGATACGCTTAGGCCTTAAAGACATCTTCCACTTCCCACTTCCCACTTCCCACTTCCCACTTATTATTGCCTACGAGCCTGTCTGGGCAATAGGAACGGGAAATACCTGCAAGGAAGAAGATGCAGAAAAGATGCATATTTTTATTAGAAGCCTAATATCCAATCTATATACAAAGGATTTGGCAGAAGGTATAAGGATTCTTTATGGAGGCTCGGTAAAACCCGATAATATTGATGCAATTATGAAGATGAAAAATATAGATGGCGTCCTTGTTGGTGGTGCAAGCCTAAATATTGAATCCTTTTGCAGAATAGTAGAATATGTTTAGAGTTAAGAGTTTAGTTGTTTAGAATGGAATAATTCATGAGAATAATGATAAAATGTTGTCAAAGTATTTTAATTAAAAAGGAGGTGAATT